>NZ_JBWKES010000035.1:7724-70482 GCF_056435325.1 Streptomyces sp. NPDC043952 | reverse complement strand
TTCCCTTTCCGGCGGTTCCGACTCTATCAGACCCTTTCGGTGTCTGACCCCCAGTCAGCGGGGCTTGTCTTCCCGGCCGTTGGGCCGTTCCGACGTCTCAAACCTTAGCGGATCGCTCCGGCAATTCCCAATCGGGCCGCCGAATCCCTATTCGAATTGAATTCGGGCACGCCGAAATCAACCCGGAGGGAGATCGTGCTGTTGGTGTGAGGGGTGCCGCTCGAAGCGGCTGAGGTGCCACCGCGGAGACACTACGGCCCCGCGGCAACCCGAAGAACTCTACGGACCGGACCGGGGCGTGTCAACCACCCCCTGTCAAGATCTTTTCCGCTGCCTCAGTCGAGGTCGCTGAGGCGGCCGCCGGCGTCCGGCTGGGCGTGCTCCACCCGGCGCAGCAGCGTGGTGAGGACCTCGCCGAGGACCGAGCGCTCGGCCGGGGTGAGGTCCTGGAGCAGGTCCTCCTCGAAGACCGTGGCGAGGCGCATCGCCTCCAGCCACTTCTCGCGGCCCTCGGGCGTCAGCTCGATGATGACCCGCACCCGGTTGGCCTCGTCGCGCTCCCGCGTGACCAGACCCTCGGTGACCATGCGGTCGATCCGGTGGGTCATGGCGGCCGGGGTGAGGCCGAGGCGCTTGGCGAGGTCGCTGGGGCCCAGCCGGTACGGGGCGCCGGAGAGGACCAGCGCCTTGAGCACCTCCCACTCGGCGTTGCTGATGCCGAGGGCGGCGGTCTGGCGGCCGTACGCGACGTTCATCCGGCGGTTGAGCCGGGACAGGGCCGACACGATCTTCTCGACCTGCGGGTCGAGGTCCTGGAACTCGCGCTGGTAGGCGGCGATCTGTTCTTCGAGGGTCGGCTCTGTGACGCCGGCGGTGTCGGCCATGGCCCGAGTATGGCACGCGGCCGCTTTGCCTTGAAGTCCTTCACTGTGTACTCTTTAGCTTCGAACTTTAGCTTTGAAGTCTTCACTCCTAACTAGTGAGAGAGGTGAACGTGACCAGGGCGATGGGCGCTGCGATGCGCCGGATCCACGTGGGCAACGCACTCAGCGCATTCGGACTCGGCTTCACGGTTCCGTATCTGTACGTCTATGTGGCGCAGGTGCGGGGACTGGGGGCCATGACGGCGGGACTCGTGCTCGCCGTCTTCGCCGTGGCCGCGCTGATCGTGCTGCCGTTCGCCGGCCGGGCGATCGTGCGGCGCGGCCCGCTGCCGGTCCTGCTCTCCGCCCTGGTCACCGCCGCCCTCGGAGCGCTGAGCCTGGGGCTCGCGGGCAGCGCCTGGTCGGTGCTGCTCGCCGCCTCCGCGCTCGGTGCCGGCCAGGCCGTGATGCAGCCGGCGCTGGCCACGATGATCGTGGACTGCTCCAGCGCCGACACCCGCTCCCGAGCCTTCGCCATGCAGTTCTTCCTCCAGAACCTGGGCCTCGGCATCGGCGGCCTCATCGGCGGACACCTGGTCGACACCACGCGCGTGTCCTCGTTCACCCTGCTGTTCGCGATCGAGGCGGCGATGTTCCTGCTGCTGGTCGCGGTGATGGCGACCGTGCGGATGCCGCACTCCCCCCGCGTGGAGGACGCGCCGGCGTCCGCGAAGGGCAGCTGGAAGCGGCTGCTCGGCAACCGCGCGATGGTGCAGCTGTGCGTGCTGGGCTTCGTGCTGTTCTTCGCCTGCTACGGGCAGTTCGAGTCGGGTCTGAGCGCGTACGGCGTGGAGGCCGCCGGGATATCCACCTCCACGCTGGGCACGGCCCTGGCCGCCAACACCCTGATGATCGTGGTCGCCCAGTTCGCCGTGCTGCGGTTCGTGGAGCGTGCCCGGCGCACCCGTGTGATCGCCCTGGTGGGCCTGGTCTGGGCGGTGGCCTGGCTGGCCGCGGGGTACGCGGGGCTCGGGCACGGCAGCCAGGAGATGGCGACGGCCGCGTTCGTGTCGACGTACGCGCTGTTCGGTCTCGGTGAGGCGATGCTCTCGCCGACGGTCGCCCCGCTGGTCGCCGATCTGGCGCCGGAGGGCCTGGCCGGCCAGTACAACTCGGCGTTCGCGCTGGTCAAGCAGCTGGCGCTGGCCGTCGGTCCGGCGGTGGGCGGTCCTCTCGGGGCGTCGCTGCACGCGCCGTACATCGTGACCTTCGTGCTGTTCTCGCTGGGCATCACGTATCTGGCGCTGCGGCTCGGGCGGCAGCTCACGGTGGCGCAGGACCGGCCGTGGTCGGTGCGGGCGAGCCGTGTGGTCAGCCGGGGCGGGGCTCCCGCGGAGCCGGTGGCCGCGGAGGCGTGACGCTCCGCGGGTGAGGCGGTGCAGACCGGTGGGTGCGCGAGCGTGCCCACCGGTCTTCGCGTCGTGGTGGCCGCTCGCGCGCGGCGTGGATCACGCCCCGGTGCCGTGCCGCCGGTCAGGGTCTCGGTTTCGGCAGCGGGAACTCGCACCAGACGGCCTTTCCGCCGTCCGGGGTGCGGCGGCAGCCCCAGGCGGAGGCGATGGTGGCGACGATGGCGATGCCCCGGCCGGACTCGTCGGCCGGTTCGGCGCGGCGGCGCCGGGGGAGGTGGTCGTCGCCGTCGGTGACCTCCACGATGAGGCGGCGGTCGGTGCGGCGCAGCCGCAGGCGCATGGGCGGAGTGCCGTGCTGGAGGCTGTTGGCGACGAGTTCGCTGGTGGCGAGGACGCCGAGGTCGTGCAGTTCGGTGGGGAAACGCCAGCTGGTCAGGACGCCGGAGGCAAAGGCGCGGGCGCGCGGGGCGGCCTCGACCCCGCCGAGGAGGTCCAGGGCCGCGCCCCGGAAGAGGTCGCCGTCGGGGCCGGTGCGGGCCGGGTGCTGGAGGACGAGCACGGCCACGTCGTCGTCGTGGTCGGCGGTGACGCCGGCCGAGCGGACCAGGCGGTCGCAGATCACCTGGGGGGAGCCGGTGGCGCCGGCCAGGGCGCGTTCCAGGGCGGCGATGCCCTCGTCCAGGTCTTCGTTCCTGCGCTCCACCAGGCCGTCGGTGTAGAGGACCGCGGTGGAGCCGGGGGCCAGCGCGATCGAGCCCGAGGAGTGCATCCAGCCGCCGGTGCCGAGGGGCGGTCCGGTGGGTTCGTCGGCGCGGGAGACCGTGCCGTTCTCGTCGCGGACCAGGATGGGCAGGTGTCCGGCGGAGGCGTACACCAGCCGGCCCTCGTTGGGGTCGTGGACGGCGTAGACGCAGGTGGCGATCTGGTGGGGGTCGATCTCGGTGGCGAGGCCGTCGAGGAGCTGGAGCACCTCGTGCGGGGGCAGGTCGAGGCGGGCGTAGGCGCGGGCGCCGGTGCGCAGCTGGCCCATGACGGCGGCGGCGCGCACGCCCCGGCCCATGACGTCGCCGATGACGAGCGCGGTGCGGCCGCCGCCGAGGGTGATCACGTCGTACCAGTCGCCGCCGACCGCGGCCTCGGTGCCGCCGGGCTGGTAGGTGGCGGCGATGCGCAGGTCGTCGGGTTCCTCCAGGTCCTGCGGGAGCAGGGAGCGCTGGAGGGTGACGGCGGTCTCGCGCTGGCGGCGTTCGCTGGCGCGCAGCCGCTCGGCGGCTTCCGCGTGGTCGGTGACGTCGGTGGCGAAGACCAGGACCGCGCCGTCGCCCCCGTCGCCGCCCTCGGCGACGGGGGTGCAGGTGAAGGTGTACGAGCGGCCGTCTACCGCGCGGCGGGACTTCAGGGTGCGGGGGCGGCCGCTGCGCAGCACCTGGTCGAGGAGCGGGAGCAGGCCCAGTCCGGCGAGTTCGGGCAGGGCCTCGCGGGCGGGGGCGCCGGTGGGGCGGGTGCCGAAGGCGGTCGTATAGGCCTCGTTGACGTAGGCGAGGCGGTGGTCGGGGCCGTGTACGAGGGCGACGAGGGCCGGGACGCGGTCGAGGACGTCGCGGGCGGGCAGTGCGTCGACGGCGGGCAGCGGGCCGGACCCGTCGGCGGGGCGCCCGGTGCGGGCCGCGGGCACGGAGCCTTCCCCTCGCCGGTCCGGGGGTACCGCGGTCTCGGTCCGCGCGGCGGCGCGGCGCTGCGTTCCGGGGAGCCGGGCGCTCCAGCGCGTGAAGTTCACTGTGGGCAAGGCCTCGTGGGTGCTAGGGCGGGCGGGGGCCCGTCCGATGTCGTGGGGCAGTCTGGCAGGGAGCCGGCCGCGGCGGGCGACATCCGTCAGACGGTAGGGCGGGCCGTGGAGTTCCTGGATCCGGTCAGGACGACCCCTTCGGGTCGTGAGGATGCTTTCCCCTGGCCGCGAGTTCGAACTCGGCGCGCGGGTGTTCGAGTGAACCGAGCGAGACGATCTCCCGTTTGAAGAGTCCGGAGAGGACCCATTCGGCGAGCACGCGGGCCTTGCGGTTGACGGTGGGCACCCTGCTGAGGTGGTACACGCGGTGCATGAACCAGGCAGGGTAGCCCTTCAGCCGCCGCCCGTAGACCTGGGCGACGCCCTTGTGCAGGCCGAGGGAGGCGACGGAGCCCGCGTTGGCGTGCGCGTAGGTCTCCAGGGGTTCGCCGCGCAGGGTGTGGACAAGGTTGTCAGCGAGGACCCTGGCCTGGCGTACGGCGTGCTGGGCGTTGGGCGCGGTGAGGGTGCCGGGTTCGGCGGCGGTGACGTCGGGGACGGCCGCGGCGTCGCCCGCGCCCCAGGCGTGCTCGGTGCCCTCGACGGTGAGCTGGGCCGTACATCGCAGCTTGCCGTGGTGGGTGAGCGGCAGGTCGGTGGCGGCGAGCAGCGGGTGCGGCCGCACGCCGGCGGTCCAGACGACCGTACGGGTCGGGAAGCGCTGGCCGTCGCTGAGCACGGCGACCCGGTCGGCGCAGGATTCCAGGCGGGTGCCGAGCAGCACCTGGATGTTGCGGCGGCGCAGCTGGGTGACGGTGTAGCGGCCCAGGTCGGCGCCGACCTCGGGCAGGATGCGGTCGCTCGCCTCGACGAGGATCCATCGCATGTCCTCGGCGCGGACGTTGTGGTAGTAGCGGGCGGCGTAGCGGGCCATGTCCTCCAGTTCGGCGAGGGCTTCGACGCCCGCGTAGCCGCCGCCGACGAAGACGAAGGTGAGGGCGGCGTCGCGGATCGCGGGGTCGCGGGTGGAGGAGGCGATGTCCATCTGTTCGATGACGTGGTTGCGCAGGGCGATGGCCTCCTCGACGGTCTTGAAGCCGATGCCGTGCTCGGCGAGGCCGGGGATGGGCAGGGTGCGGGCGACGGAGCCGGGGGCGAGCACCAGTTCGTCGTAGCGGAAGAGTTCGGTGCGGCCCGCGTCGGCGGTGGCGAGGGTGCTGACGGTGACGGTGCGCGCCGCGTGGTCGACGGCCTTCGCCTCGCCGACGACGACGTGGCACTGGTCGAGGACGCGGCGCAGCGGTACGACGACATGGCGGGGGGAGATCGAGCCCGCGGCCGCCTCGGGCAGGAAGGGCTGGTACGTCATATACGGGTCGGGGGTGACGACGGTGACGCCGATCTCCCCGCGCCGCAGCTCGGCCTTCAGCTTCCGCTGGAGGCGCAGGGCCGTGTACATCCCGACGTAGCCGCCGCCGACAACCAGAATGCGCGCACGTTCCTTCACCATCCCATGACGCACCCGGCGCTGTGGTTTGTCCACAGGCCCGGCAATTTGTGTGACCGGAGGCCTCGTGGCGGGCGGTGCCGGCCCGGCGGCCGGGGCGGTGGCAAGGGGGCAGGTCAGCGGGGGCGGACGCGCGGGCGGACGCGCCGGGAATCGGGACGTATACGGCTCGTACTCCGATCGGGGGGCGCAGTGTGCGGAACCTGCCCCTTCTGAATTGACTCCCTCTCAACTATGTTCGTGTCGACGGGGTGTGGGGGTTGTGGTCGTTCGGGCTCTGTGACGGGTCGGCCCGCGGCGACCGGTGCCCCTTCGCGCATTCCGGCATCAGTGACGGGGAGTGTCTCCGGGGGGAGACGTCATGCACCGGGGGAAACACATGCATATGCAGGACACGCACTGGTCGACCGCCACCGCGGTGGCGACCGCAGGTTCGACGCTGCCGGCGGTGCCGGCGGTCGCGACGGCGAACGGGCGCGCGGACGGGGCGCGTACGACGCCGCTGCGGGTGGACGCACAGCGCAATCTGGAGCACGTGCTGCGCGCGGCGCGTGAGGTGTTCGGCGAGCTGGGCTACGGCGCGCCGATGGAGGACGTGGCGCGGCGCGCGCGGGTCGGGGTCGGCACCGTCTACCGGCGCTTTCCCAGCAAGGACGTGCTGGTCCGGCGGATAGCCGAGGAGGAGACGGCGCGGCTCACCGAGCAGGCGCGGGCGGCGCTGGGGCAGGAGGACGAGCCGTGGTCGGCGCTGTCCCGGTTCCTGCGCACGTCGGTGGCGTCGGGGGCGGGCCGGCTGCTGCCGCCGCAGGTGCTGCGGGTCGGCTCGGCGGAAGGCGCCGGGGGTCCGGCGGACGGGGTCCGTTCGGTCGGTTCGGTCGCTCCGGTCGTCGGGGAGACTCGTGTGCCGCAGCAGCGGCTCCAGCCCGGCACCGGTGAACTGCGGCTCGTCGGGCAGGAGTCCGGCCCCGCGGAGGATGCCGGGGCCGGGGAGCTGCTGGCGGTCGTGGGGCGGCTGGTGGAGCGGGCGCGGGCGGCCGGGGAGCTGCGGGCCGATGTGTCCGTCTCCGATGTGCTGCTGGTGATCGCCACGGCGGCGCCGTCGCTGCCGGATGCCGCGCAGCAGGCGGCGGCGTCGGCACGGCTGCTGGACATCCTGCTGGAGGGTCTGCGGTCCCGGCCGTCGATCGCCTGACCGCGCCTTCGGCGGGGATTTCCGGCCGCCCGCGTCACCCGAGCGATCTTCACACTCGGGTGACGCGGGCGGCCTTTTTCCTCGGCTCCTCATTTCGTGTTTCCTCGGCCCCTCTTTTCGTGGGCGTTTCCCCGCCAGTCCCCCCGGACGGGTGACAGGAGGCGAAGGGGGTCGTTGAAGAAATGACGATGTGGCACGCTGGGGCGGTGATGTCGGGCTGGGGCGGGGGCGTTCCGCGATGAGTGTTGACGGGGCGCGTGAGGACGAGGGCGCCGGGACCCAGGTGCCCAGCCAGGGGCGCCGGACGAGCAACTGGAACGTCCCGGTGCAGCGGGGCACGCCGGCCGGTGACGCCGAGCTGATCGAGCGGATGCGGGGCGGCGACGACTCCGCGTACGAGGAGCTGTACCGGCGGCACGCGCCCGCGGTGCGCCGGTACGCGCGCACCTGCTGCCGGGACGCGCACACCGCCGACGACCTGACCGCCGAGGTGTTCGCCCGGATGCTCCAGGCCGTGCGCGGCGGCTCCGGTCCGGAGCACGCCGTACGAGCCTATCTGCTGACCTCGGTACGACGGGTCGCCGCGCACTGGGTCAGCTCGGCCCGGCGCGAACAACTCGTGGACGACTTCGCCACGTTCGCCCAGCAGGCCGCCCGCTCCTCGGCGGTGTCCGACGACGACACCCTCGAACTCGGCGCCGACGCAAGGGCGTTGCACGAGGCCGAACAGTCCATGGCCATGCGGGCGTTCCGTTCGCTGCCCGAGCGCTGGCAGGCCGTGCTGTGGCACACCGAGGTGGAGGACGAGTCCCCGAGCGAGGTCGCCGTCCTGTTCGGACTGGACGCCAACGGCACCCGCGTGCTCGCCAGCCGCGCCCGCGAGGGGCTGAAGCAGGCGTACCTCCAGGCGCATGTCAGCACCACCCTCACCGAGGACGCGGAGTGCGCCCGCTACGCCGACCAGCTCGGCGGCTACGCCCGCCGCAAGCTGCGCGTGCGCGCCGAGCGGGGCCTGCGCAAGCATCTGGAGGAGTGCGCCAGGTGCCGGCTCGCGGCGGCGCAGATCGAGGAGGTCGCGGGGGGCATTCCCGCGGTCGTGCCGGTCGCGGTCATCGGCTGGTTCGGGGCCGCCGGGTACGCCAAGGCGCTCGGCCTGGTCGCGGGCGGCGCGGGGGCCGGGGCCGCGGGTGCCGCGGGGGCGGCCGCCGCGGCGGGCGGGTCCTCCGGCGGGTCCGGTGCCGCGGGCGGGGCCGCCTCGGAGGCGATCGGGGCGCCGGTCAAGGCGGGCATCGCCGCCGGTGTCGTCGCGGTCGCCGCCGCCGCGGTGGCCTTCGGCCTGGTGTACGACGGCCATCCGGCGAAGGAGGTCGCCAAGCCCTCCGCGCCGCCCCCGCCGGTGGTCGTGCGCACGCCTCCCCCGACGCCCGCCCCGCCGAAGCCGAAGCCCGTCCCGAAGCCGGCGCCGAAGCCGGCGGTGCCCGCCGCACCCGCGCCGGCGCCCACCCCGGCCCCGACACCCCCGCCGAAGCCGAAGCCGTCGCCGAAGCCCGCACCCCCGAAGCCGAGCCCCAAGCCCACGCCGACGCCCAGCCCCATACCCACCCCGACCCCGACGCCCCCTCCCCCGGCGCCCCCCGTCGTCTACCAGCTCAGCGAGCTGGGCTACGACGTGGGCGGCGACGGCACCCGGCCCGAGATCGCGCTCGGCGCGAGCAGCTGGGTGTGGCAGCGGTACGGCCTGGAGGTCGGCGGCACGCGGTACGCGCACGGCGCGACCGTCCGCGGCGAGTCCTCCGTGACCATCGACCTCAACCGGCAGTGCACCGCGTACGACGCGGTGGCCGGCGTGGACGACATGACCCTCGGCCTGGGCAAGGTGACCTTCGCCGTCTACGCCGACGGGGTCCCGCTGTGGCAGTCGGGGCCGGTCAAGGGCGGCGACCGGGCCGTCCCCGTCCATGTGGACCTCACCGGACGGCGGACCGTGCAGCTCGTGGTGCGCCCGCACCGCGCCCCCTTCGACCGGATGACGCTGGCGGACTGGGCTCAGTCCCGGTTCACCTGCCGGTAGCCCGGTTCACCCGGCGAGCGGCAGGGACCGTCCGCAGGCGGCAAGGACCGTCCGACGGCAGCCGGGAACGTCCGGCGGCGGCCGGGGTCATCCGACAGCAGCCGGGAACGTCCGACAGCAGCCGCGGTCGTCCGGCGGTGGTCAGCTCGCGCTGGCCCGGCGCAGTTCGCGCAGCACGTCGGCCTCGTCGTAGTCCGCGCCGCGGGCCTCTTCGGCCGCGTACCGCTCGGCGGGCAGGGCGGCGCGGGCCTCGGCACGGATGCGGGCGGCCTCGGTGCGCTCGGGTTCGCTGCGCGGGCGCCCTGCGCGCCAGTGGTCGGCGGCCGCGTACAGCCGCAGTGCGCCCGGCAGGTCCCCGAGCCGGGCGAGCAGACCGGCCGCGGCGTCCACCATGCCACCGGTGATCGACTCGGCGCAGCGCACGGCGACGGCCTCCTCCAGTGCCCCGGCCAGGATCGGCAGACCGTGCCCGGGGCCCGACTCCGCGGCGACCAGCAGCGCCTCGACGGTCCGCAGCGCGGCCGCGAACTGCGGCGGGGCCGGCTCGGATCCCGCCGCGTCCCGCATCGCCTCGAAGTGCGTCCGGGCCTCGGCGGGCCGGCCGTCGTACAGGGTGATCCAGGCCCGCATCAGCAGGATGAAGGCGCGGGACTCCGGGACCGCGTACCGGTCCGCGGCGGTGCCGGCCTCGTCCAGGGCGGCCAGCGCGGTGTCCCGGTCGCCGAAGCGGAAGGCGATGTCGGCGAGGCGGGCCAGCAGGAACGGCGACTCCGCGTACGCGCCCACCTCGTAGGCGAGCCGCAGCGCCTCCTCGTACTCCCCGCGCGCCTCCGCGAACCGGCCGCGCGCCATCTCCGCCTCGCCTGCCGCGCTGCACACCTGCGCTCGCATCCAGCGGTCCCCGACCCGGCGGCTGAGCACCCGCAGTTCGGCCAGGTCCTCGTCCACCCCGCGCAGATTGCCCGGCGAGTCGACCAGCACATGGGCGCGGAACATCAGCGCGGCGCCCAGCTCCCAATCTCCGCCGTGCACCCGGCAGTTGGCGACCACCGGGGCCATGTCCCGGCCGGCGTCGTCCGGGCCGCCCAGGTAGTAGGCGGTCATCGGCCAGACGACGCCGGGGAGCCGGGCGGCCACCGGGCCGCCCGACTCGTACGCGGCGCGCACGAGGGCGAGGTAGCGCGGGGTGCGTTCGTCGGCGGCCAGGCGGTCCAGGCCGCCGCCCGCCGTCAGGAACAGCTCGAACAGCCGCAGGTCCATGCGGAGTTCGCGCAGCGGGTGGGCGGCCTCGGCGTCGGGGCCGGCGAGCAGGGCGGCCACATGGTCGGCCGACTCGGTGCGGGCCGTCAGGGTCGCCGGGTCGGCCGCCGCGCCGGCGTCGAGGGCGGCGCCGAGGCGGAGCACCTGGCGTACCCGCGCCACCCCTTCCTGGCGGTAGTTGCGCAGCCACCAGTACCAGCACATGGCCCGCACGAGCGCGCCCGCCTCCGCCTCCTCGCCGGCGCGCACCGCGCGGTCGAGGGCGGCGCGGATGTTGTCCAGGTCGCTCTCCAGGCGGGCGATCCAGTGGAGTTGGTCCGTCGAGCGCAGCCGCGGATCGGCCTCCTCGACCAGGGCGCGCGCCCAGGCCCGGTGGCGGCGCTCGGCGGCGGCGCGCAGGTGGGGGGTCTCGGCGGCGCGCTCGGCGGCGTACTCGTGGATGGTCTCCAGCATGCGGTAGCGCATGCCGCCGGGGCCGCCGGGCGTGGCGAGGACGAGGGACTTGTCGACCAGCGCCCCGATCAGGTCCGCCACCGGCCCGGTGCACACGGCCTCGGCCGCGGCGAGGTCCCAGCCGCCGGCGAAGACGGAGACCTCGCGCAGCAGGGTGCGCTCACGCTCGTCCAGCAGGTCCCAGGACCAGTCGACCACCGCGCGCAGGGTCTGCTGGCGGGGCAGCACCGTGCGACTGCCAAAGGTGAGCAGGCGGAAGCGGTCGTCGAGGCGGTCGGCGATCTGCCGCGGGGTGAGCGACCGCAGCCTCGCCGCGGCCAGTTCGATGGCGAGCGGCAGTCCGTCCAGGCGGCGGCAGATCTCCGCGACGGCGGCGGTGTCGCCGAGCACCGCGTCGGCGTCGGGGCGGGCGGCCCTGGCGCGTTCGGTGAAGAGGCGGTGCGCCTGCTCGGGGACGAGGGGTTCGACCGGGCGCACGGACTCGCCGGGCACGCCCAGGGGTTCGCGGCTGGTCGCGAGGATGGTCAGGCGCGGGCAGTGGGTGAGGAGGGTCTCGGCGAGGGCGGCGGCCGCGTCGATGACGTGCTCGCAGTTGTCGAGGACGACGAGTTCGGCGCGCGGGGCGCAGTACTCGATCAACAGGGCGGTGGGGTCGGTCTGCTGGGGGGCCGGCTCGGGGTTAAGCAGCACGGTCTCGCGCAGGCCGAGGGCGCTGACCACGGCGCCGGGCACCGCGTCCGGCTGGTCCAGCGGGGCCAGTTCGGCCAGCCAGGCCGGGGCGAGGGCGGCGGCGGCCTCCTCGGCGAGCCGGGTCTTCCCGGAGCCGCCGGGGCCGGTGAGAGTGACGAGCCGGGACCGCTTCAAGTCTGCTTGTACGGCGTCGAGTTCGCCTTCCCGGCCGACGAAGGAGGTGAGCCGGGGGCGGAGGTTGCCCCGGCGGGCCGGGGGCGGTGCGGCGGGGCGGTGTTCCTGTGCCAGCAACTCGGCGTGCAAACCGCGCAGTTCGGGGCCGGGGTCGGTGCCGAGGGTGTCGGCGAGGGTGCGGCGGGCGGACTCGTAGGCCGCGAGGGCGTCGGCGGGGCGGCCGGTGGCGGCGAGGGCGCGGATGAGGAGGGCGTGCAGCGGTTCGTCGTACGGGTGCGCCGCGGTCATCTCCCGCAGTTCCGGTACGACCTCTCGGGCGCGGCCCAGGGCGAGCGCTGCGGCGGCACGGGCGCGGGTCGCCTCCAGGCGCAGCGCCTCGGGACGGGTGGCGGCGGTGCGGTCGGGGAGGTCGGCGAGGGCGGGGCCGTACCAGAGGGCGAGGGCGTCGGTGAGGGTGCGGTGGGCGGTGGCGGGATCGCCGGCGGTGAGGGCGGCGGTGCCGGTGCGGGTGAGCCGTTCGAAGACGTACAGGTCGATGTCGTCCTCGGTGGCTTCGAGGCGGTACCCGCCGGGGGTGGAGGTGACGGTGTCCTTGCCGAGGGTGCGGCGGAGCCGGCCGACGAGGGCCTGGAGGGCGGCGGGGGCGTCCTGCGGCGGGGCGTCGGTCCAGATCTCCTCGATGAGGGTGGCGGGGACGGTGGTGCGGCCGGGGCGCAGGGCGAGGGCGGCGAGGAGGGTACGGAGACGGGGGGCGGTGAGGGGGACGGGGGTGCCGTCAGGGTCCGCCGCCTGCGTGTTGCCGAGAATTCTGTACCGCACCGGGTCATTGTCGCGGGTGACCGGAGTTCCGGACGAAGGGTTTGCGGGCGCGGGCTGGGTGGAACGGCGGCGCCACACGGGTAGCGGCGCTGCAATTCCCCAGGGGCGCGGGGAACTGCGCGACCAGCCACGACGCACCCGCAGCCGCCACCCCACCGCACACCCTCTCCCCTGACGCGCCCGGCCGAAACCCTCACGCGCCGAAACCCTCACGCGCCGGAGGCCAGCGCGTCCCTCCGCCGCTGGATCCCCGCCGGCACCGCCCGCGACCGCGCCGGCGTTCCCGTCCAGCACGTGCCCCGGCGGGACAGCAGGCGGTGCAGCCACAGTTCGAGGGAGACCAGGTCGGCCAGCCCCTCCACCGTGGACCCGGCCGCCGCCGAGCGGAGCGCCTTGCGGACCACGCCCCCGTCCACCAGCCCCGCGTCCGCGAGCAGCGGGCGGGAGAAGAGGTCGAGCAGCGGGTCGGCGGACAGCCGCAGGCCCGCCCGCGCGGCCGCGGCCGACGAGGCGTGCGACGGGGTGCCCCAGCCGGGCGGCAACTCGGTGATGCCGGTGCTCTCCAGGACCGTGCGCAGGATCTCGGCGCGCGCACCGGGCCGTACCCGCAGCGCCTCCGGCAGCTCACGGCACGCGCGGACCACCTGGTTGTCCAGGAACGGCGCGTGCAGCCGCTGCGAACGGACCTCCGCGGACTGCTCCAGCACCCGCAGGTCCGCCGCGTACCGGGCGAGCGCCGCCCGTGCCCGGTGCTCGCCGGGCCGCTGCGCCCCCGTACCCGACCGGTCCCCCTCCACCCCGAGCAGAACCGATACTTCAGCCAGTGCCTCCCCCGTGAGCCACCGGGCGGCCGGACCCGGCGCGGCCCAGGTCAGCGCCGCGAGCGACGCCCCGACCGCCCCCTTCGGCTCCTCGAACCGCCGCCGCATCAGCCGCTCGGCGAGCTCCTCCAGGCCGGCCCGGTACGGCGTGCGGGCGAGCCGCCGGGCCGCGCCGTACACCCGCGCGGGGACCAGGACCGAGCCGTCCGCACGGGCGAGCGCGGCGACCGGCCGGACCAGATGGCGGCGTCTGCGGTCCATCAGCAGGTCGGCGAGCCGGGCCGGGTGCGCGTCCAGGACCTGCCGCGCGCCGTGCCCGGTGAAGTGGTCCGCGCTGCCCGCGGCCAGCCGCGCCCGGTGCCGCCCGGCCGTGACCAGCGAGGGTCCTGGCTCGTCGGTGAGGGGGCCGTCGAGGTCGGCGTAGGGCAGGGCCTCCTCGCCGCCGGTCACCACCACGTGGTGCAGCCGCGGGTCGGCCGCGAGCGCCGCCGCCCGCTGCACCTCGGCCTCGCGGCCGCCGACGGCGAGGTCGTTGAAGGTGACGGCGAGAAGGCGTTCGCCGGCGCCGTGTCCGAGCAGGGTGCCGGGCCGGCCGGGCAGCCCGGCGGCGAGCAGCGCGAGGGTGGCGGAGGCCGGCCCGCCGGACAGGTCGGCGCCGATTCCGGGCACCGGCATCCCGCGCCGGGCGCGCCGCTCGGCGGGCCCCATGCCGGGCACCGGCCCCGGATCGAGGTCGGGCACGTGCCGCGGCGCCGAGAGCCGGGTGCGCACCGCCTCCACCAGGGCGTCGCGTACGGCGTCCACCGCGCGGTCGGGGTCGGCCGGGGGCGCGGACACGGCGAGCGAGGAGACCGGGTCGTACCCGGCGATCTCCAGCGCCCCCGCGCGCAGCACCAGCGCGTGTCCGGGCGGAATGCGCCGTACCCCTTCGTAGGGGGTGGTGTCGCGCAGCGCGGCCGGGACGTCCGGGGCGGCGAGCAGGGCGGCCAGATGACCGAAGTCGAGGTTGGCCTCGATGAGGTCGGCGAGCGGCAGCGCGGCGGTGGCGTACGCCGTGCCGCCCGCCCACGGGGTGTGGAAGACCGGGCGGGCGCCCGCGAGGTCGCCGCAGACGGTGACGCGGCGGCCGACCTGGACGACGGCCGTGTAGCTGCCGGGCCAGTTGGTCAGGTGGCGCAGCGCGCCGCCGCGCGCGGTGAACAGGCCGCGCCGCAGCTCCTCGTCGGAGGCGCCGCAGATGCCGAGGACGGCGATCCGGTTCTGCTCGTCGGCCTTGATCACGCGCACCTCGTCCGGGCGCCAGTCGCCGACGGCCCACAGCGGGTCGGGGTCGCCCCACAGGAGCTGGGAGCCGACCGGGTGCAGGGTCTCGCCGTCGGGGCCGAACGAGCCCGCGGAGCCCGGCGAGTCCGCGGAGCCCGGCGAACCGGCGGAGCCGAGCCCGGCCGCGCCCCCGGCGGCGCTGCTCCACCCCACCAACCACCGCATCGTGCCTCCACAGCCTGTGGACAACCAGTGCACCGATCGAACCGGTCCCCATGCTGCCACGAAGGACGCGTGGGAGAGGTGTGGTGACACCGTCCGGAACGGCGGAGGGAGAAGGGGGGGTCGGCGGCCGGGCGCCGCGGGCGGGCCGGCGCTCGGGTGGCCACTCACCAGGCAGGGCGCGACGCGAATGCGCCCCCGGCGCGCTCCCCCAAAACGCCCTTCGCGCCCCCAAGTTGCGTGGTCGGAGCAGAAATACCCCGGTCGACTCCGGGACGATTTTCAGCCAAATAGCAGAAGTGGCAGGGGAGATGAGCACGCTCCGTAGGGGCTCGCGGCCCGCGCGGCGCCCCGGACGCACGCACGGTCCGGGAGACGGCATCCGCCTCCCGGACCGGTCCGCCACCCGCGGGGATGAAGGCGGCGGTGTCCCCCAGCCCGCTGGATCCAGTACAGCGGGCCGACCCACGCAGGACCAGGTAACCGCCCGCGAGCCGGCCACAGGAGAGCGCACGGCCGGGCGCACGACCACACACGCGGGGGCACGCGACGGCCGTCCGTGCACGGTGCGTACTGGTCCGCACTCCCGTACGGACCACAATCCCGCCATCCGGAACAATGCCCCTTAACGCTTGGGATGCGGCGAACTACGCTGGGTTTACGAATGCCGCACGGTTATGCCCGAGCGGCGGCCGTCTGTGTCGAGGGGTGGCGCATGTCCAGGGAGCAACGCGGGCCGAACGAAAAGCTCGGCGCCGTTCTCGCCCTCGCGGGAATCAGCAACGCAGGACTCGCGCGCCGCGTCAACGACCTTGGCGCCCAACGCGGGTTGACACTTCGCTACGACAAGACGTCCGTGGCGCGCTGGGTGTCGAAGGGCATGGTGCCGCAGGGCGCCGCGCCCCACCTCATCGCGGCCGCCATCGGACAGAAGCTCGGCCGCCCGGTGCCGCTCCACGAGATCGGCCTGGCGGACGCGGACCCCGCGCCCGAGGTCGGCCTCGCCTTCCCGAGGGACGTGGCGCAGGCGGTGCGCTCGGCGACCGAGCTGTACCGCCTCGACCTCGCCGGACGCCGGGCCGGCTCGGGCGGCATCTGGCAGTCGCTGGCCGGATCGTTCGCGGTGAGCGCCTACGCGACGCCCGCCTCACGCTGGCTGATAACCCCCGCCGACAGCTCGGTCGCACGGGCGGACGGCGCCGCCGAGGGCACCGGCGCACCGGTCAGAGTCGGCCACAGCGATGTCCGCAAGCTGCGGGAGGCCGCCGAGGACGCCAGGCGCTGGGACTCCAAGTACGGGGGCGGCGACTGGCGTTCGTCCATGGTGCCCGAGTGCCTGCGGGTCGAGGCGGCACCGCTGCTGCTCGGCGGGTACTCCGACGAAGTCGGCCGCGCGCTGTTCGGCGCCTCCGCCGAACTGACCCGGCTCGCCGGGTGGATGGCCTTCGACACCGGCCAGCAGGAGGCGGCGCAGCGGTACTACATCCAGGCGCTGCGGCTCGCCCGCGCGGCGGCCGACGTACCGCTGGGCGGGTACGTCCTCGCCTCCATGTCCCTCCAGGCGACCTACCGGGGGTTCGGGGACGAGGGCGTGGACCTCGCGCAGGCCGCGCTCGAACGCAACCGGGGGCTGGCCACCGCCCGCACGATGAGCTTCTTCCGGCTGGTAGAGGCGCGCGCCCACGCGCGCGCCGGGGACGCGCAGGCGGCGGGCGCGGCGCTGAAGGCGGCGGAGAGCTGGCTGGAGCGCTCCCGCGAGGGGGACAACGATCCCTCGTGGCTCGGCTTCTACGGCTACGACCGGTTCGCCGCCGACGCGGCCGAGTGCTACCGGGACCTGAAGCTGCCGCGCCAGGTGCGCCGCTTCACCGAGCAGGCGCTGTCGAAGCCGACGGAGGAGTTCGTGCGCTCGCACGGACTGCGCCTGGTCGTCTCCGCGGTGGCCGAGCTGGAGTCCGGCAACCTCGACGCGGCCTGCGAGCAGGGGGTGCGGGCGGTCGAGGTGGCCGGCCGGATCTCCTCGGCGCGGACCACCGAGTACGTGCGGGATCTGCTGCACCGGCTGGAGGCGTACGGCGACGAGCCGCGCGTGGTCGAGCTGCGGGAGCGGGCCCGGCCCCTGCTGATGGCGCCCGCGTAAAGACATCCCCGCGCCTTCGGCCGTACCGCCGCTTCCCGTGTTTGAAGGCATTGTCAGTGGCGCAGTGCACTATCGACGTGGGAGGTGGTGCAGGTGCCGGTCGGGGCGTACGACTGCGATGTGCTCGTGGTCGGAGGGGGAATCGTCGGGCTGTCGACGGCGTACGCGATCGGCCGTGCGGCGCCGGGGACACGGGTGACCGTGCTGGAGAAGGAGCCGGGCCCGGCCCGCCACCAGACGGGCCGCAACAGCGGGGTGATCCACAGCGGGATCTACTACCGGCCGGGCTCCCTCAAGGCGCGGTACGCGGTGCGCGGCGCCGCCGAGATGGTCGCGTTCTGCGCCGAGTACGGCATCGAGCACGCCGTCACCGGCAAGCTGATCGTGGCCACCGAGCGCGCCGAGCTGCCCCGGCTGCACGCCCTGGTCCAGCGCGGCCGGGAGAACGGAATACCGGTGCGCGAGCTGGGCGCCGCCCAGATCGAGGAGTACGAACCCGAGGTGCGCGGACTGGCCGCGATACACGTCGGCAGCACCGGCGTGTGCGACTACACGGGCGTCGCCCGGCAGCTCGCCCGCGCCTCGGGCGCCGACATCCGCTACGGCGCGCGGGTCGCCGGCGTGGACCGGCGCCCCGAGCGCGGCGTGGCCGTGCGCACCGCGACCGGTGACGTCGTGCGCGCGCGGGTGCTGGTGAACTGCGCCGGGCTGTACTGCGACGAGCTGGCCCGGCTCACCGGTGACGAGCCGGGCGTGCGGATCGTGCCATTCCGCGGGGAGTACTACCAGCTGGCGCGGCCCGAGCTGGTGCGCGGCCTGGTCTACCCGGTGCCGGACCCGGCCTTCCCGTTCCTCGGCGTGCATCTGACCCGCGGCGTCGACGGCGGCGTCCACATCGGCCCCAACGCGGTACCGGCCCTGGCCCGCGAGGGGTACGACTGGAGGGTCGTACGACCGCGGGAGCTGGCCGGCACCCTGGCCTGGCCGGGCTCGTGGGCGATAGCCCGGCGGCACTGGCGCTACGGCGCCGGTGAGCTGCACCGCTCGCTGTCGAAGGAGGCGTTCCTGGCGGCGGTGCGCAGGCTGCTGCCCGCGGTTCGGGCCGGGGACCTGGTGCCGGCGCCGGCCGGGGTGCGGGCGCAGGCGGTGCTGCGGGACGGCTCGCTGGTGGACGACTTCCTGATCAAGGAGGGCCCCCGCGCGGTGCATGTGCTGAACGCGCCGTCCCCGGCGGCCACCGCGTCCCTGCCGATCGGCCGGGAGGTCGCGCGCCGGGCCCTGGAGATGCTGGCCGCGGCCGACGGCGCGGGCATATCCGCCGCGCGCCCGTAGACTCGTTCGTACTGTGTCTGATGCGCTGAACACCCCCGACGTCCTGTCCGAGCCGGCCCCGGACGCCCCCGGTGCCGCCCCCCGGCCCGGCCGGGCCAAGGGCGAGCCGCGCTTCCCGGACGGCCCGAAGGCCGATCCCGCCGGCTCGCACTTCGAGCGGCGGATCCGCAGCTTCCAGCCGCGCCGCAGCCGGGTCACGAGCGGGCAGGCCGACGCGCTCCAGCGGCTGTGGCCGGCCTGGGGACTGGACATCGACGGACAGCGGGTGCTCGACCTCGCCGAGCTGTTCGGCAACGACCGTCCGGTGGTCCTGGAGATCGGCTTCGGCATGGGCGAGGCCACCGCACAGATGGCCGCCGCCGACCCGGACACCAATGTGCTCGCGGTCGATGTGCACACCCCCGGCCAGGGCAATCTGCTGAACCTCGCCGAGCAGAACGCGCTGGACAACATCCGGGTGGGCAACGGGGACGCGATCATCCTGCTGCGCGAGATGCTCCGCCCCGACGCGCTCGCCGGGCTGCGGGTCTACTTCCCGGACCCCTGGCCCAAGAAGCGCCACCACAAGCGGCGGCTGATCCAGCCCGAGTTCCTCGACCTCGCCGCGACCCGGCTGCGGCCCGGCGCGCTGGTGCACTGCGCGACCGACTGGGAGCCGTACGCCGAGCAGATGCTCGAAGTCCTCACCGCCCACCCCGCCTACGAGAACACCCAGCCCGACGGCGGTTACGCGCCCCGGCCCGCGTTCCGGCCGCTGACCCGTTTCGAGGGGCAGGGGCTGGACAAGGGTCATGTGGTGCACGATCTCCTGTTCCGCCGCAGGTAAACCGCTCAGCCCCGCGTCCCGCCACCGTTAGGGTCGATGCCGTGGCCACCAGTTCTGCGTACCCGATGTACCCCCCGAGCCCCGGCGGCGAGACGCTGCACCACCCGCACTGGTGGCAGCTGCGGTGGGTGCGGTACGGCGCGCTGATCACGCTGCTGGCCATGTCCGGGCTGGTCATCCTGGCGCTGGTGCGCAAGGAGACCGGCACCGAGGGGTTCCTGGTGGGTCTCGGCCTCGCGGTGCTGCCGGTGCCCTGGCTGGTCACCGCGTTCCGCTGGCTGGACCGGGTGGCGCCCTTCGCCTGGCGGAACCTGGTGTTCGCGTTCTGCTGGGGCGCGTTCGCGGCGGCGCTGATAGCCATCGTCGCGAACAGCTTCGCGACCAAGTGGATCGCCACCTCCACCGCGGACCCGGCGGGCGCCAACACCCTCGGCGCCACCCTGATAGCCCCGATAGTCGAGGAGTCCGCCAAGGCGGCGGCCGTCCTGCTCGTCTTCCTCTTCCGCAGGCGCGAGTTCACCGGGATCGTGGACGGGATGGTGATAGCCGGGATCACCGCCACCGGGTTCGCGTTCACCGAGAACATCCTCTACCTCGGCACCGCCTTCGGCACCGACCGGATCAGCGGCGGCCACGGCATCGTCTCCGTCACCGCCGCCACCTTCTTCGTGCGCATCGTGATGTCCCCGTTCGCGCACCCCCTGTTCACCACCTGCACCGGCATCGGCTTCGGCCTCGCCGCGCTGTACGGGGCCCGCGGGCGCGCCCGGCGGGTGCTGCTCCCGCTCGGCGGTCTGCTGCTCGCGATGTGCATGCACTCCCTGTGGAACAGCTCCGCCGGCTTCGGCCAGTACGGCTTCCTCGCCGTCTACGGCGCCTTCATGCTGCCCGTGTTCGGGCTGCTGACCTGGCTCGCGGTCTGGACCCGGCAGCGGGAGCTGCGCACGGTGCGCGAGGAACTGCCCACCTATGTGCTGGCCGGCTGGCTGGGCCCGGCCGAGCCCTTCGCGCTCGGCTCGATGCGCGCCCGCCGGATGGCCCGCGACTACGCCCGCCACCACGCCGGCCGCCCCACGGCACGGGCGGTCGCCCAGTACGAGACGTACGCCACCGCCCTCGCGCTGCTGCGCCGGCAGGGCCGCCAGGGGCGGGCGGGCGCGGACTTCGCCACCCGCGAGCGGGAACTGCTCGATCAGCTGTGGCAGCGCCGGGAGGCCGCCCGGCCCGCCCTGGAGTACGCGGCCCTCAGGGCGGCCGCCGCCCACGTCCCGATGGGGTGGGCGCCCGCGCCGTACGGGCACGCGTACATCCGGCCGGGGCAGCCGCAGGGGCACGGGTACGGCCACCCGGCGGCGCCGTACCCGTCCTACCACCCGTACTGGATGTGACCTACGGGCCCCAGGGTGCTCAGGCCGAGGCGTCCGTCAGCTTCTTCAGCTCGTCGTCCGTCAGCTTCAGCTCGCCGACGGCCAGCAGCGGCGGGAGCTGCTCCAGGGTGCGGGCCGAGGCGATCGGGGCGGTGACGGTCGGCTGGGCGGCCAGCCAGGCGAGGGCGACGGTGGCGTGCGCGGCCCCGTGCGCGGCGGCGATCTCGTCGAGGGCGGCGAGCACCTTCTGGCCGCGCTCGGTCTCCGCGTACTTGGCGGCCGAGCCGGCACGGGCGCTGTCGACCGTGGCACCGGGCCGGTACTTGCCGGTCAGGAAGCCCGCGGCGAGCGCGAAGTACGGCACCGCGGACAGGCCCTCGCGGGCGACGAGGTCCTGGAGCGGGCCCTCGTAGGTGTCGCGGGAGACCAGGTTGTAGTGGGGCTGGAGCGCCACATAGCGGGCCAGGTTCTCGCGGGCGGAGAAGTCCAGGGACTCCTTGAGCCGCTCGGCGCTGATGTTGGACGCGGCGATCTGCCGGACCTTTCCGGCCTTCACCAGCTCGTCCAGCGCGCCGATGATCTCCTCGACCGGCACCTCGGGCTGGTCGAAGTGGGTGTAGTAGAGGTCGATGTAGTCGGTGCCCAGGCGGGCCAGGGAGGCATCGGCGGCGGCCTTGATGTTGGCCGCGGACAGGCCCCGGTACTGCGGGTGCTGGCTGACCTTGGTGGCGATGACGACGTCGGAGCGGTTGCCGCGGGCCTTGACCCACTTGCCGATGACGGTCTCGGACTCGCCGCCCTGGTGGCCCTCGACCCAGGCGCTGTAGGCGTCGGCGGTGTCGATGAAGTTGCCGCCCGCGGCCGTGTACGCGTCCAGGACGGCGAAGGAGGTCTGCTCGTCGGCGGTCCAGCCGAAGACGTTGCCGCCCAGGCAGAGCGGGGAGACCTGGAGGTCGGATGAGCCCAGTGTGCGCAGAGAAGTCATGCTTCACATCAACACCGGCGACGGATGATCGCATTCCGCCGCCGGTGCGGGAACCGGCGCGGTTCCGTCAGGGGTTGAGGCCCTTGTCGCGCAGCCAGGGCGCGGGGTCGACGGCGGTGGGCTGCCCGTTCGGGTGCACCTCCAGGTGCAGGTGCGGGCCGGTGACATTGCCGGTGGCGCCGACGCGGCCGATGACCTCGCCGGTGGTGACCTTCTGGCCGACCGAGACGTTGATCGAGGACTGGTGGCAGAACCACAGCTCGGTGCCGTCGTCCAGGGTGAGGACGGTGCGGTAGCCGTAGGCGCCGGCCCAGCCGGCCTGGGTGATGGTGCCGCCGTGGACGGCCTTGATCAGGGTGCCGGTGGGGGCGGCGAAGTCGAGGCCGGTGTGGTAGCCGGAGGACCACATGGCGCCGGGCTGCCCGAAGGTGCCGGTGATCGTGTACGAGACGACGGGCAGCGTGTACTGCTTGGCGAGCGCGGCCAGCCGCTTGGCCTCGGCCGCCTTCTTGGCGTCGGCCTCCGCCTGCTCCTTGGCGTCGGCGGCCTTGGCGGCGGCCTCCTTCTCCGCCTTGGCGGCCGCCGCGTCGCTCTGCTGCTGGGCGGCGGCGACCATCGCGGCGGTGGCCTTGCTGTCGGCCTGGCCCTGCTGCTGCTCGGCCTGGGCCATGATCCGGTTGCGCAGGGCCTCGCCCGCGCCGGTGTCCGTGGCGCCCTCGGTGGTCCGCCCGAGGTCGGTGAGCGCGGTGGCGGTCTCGGCCTTGGGCGTCTCGGCGGAGTCGTCGCCGAGGAAGTGCTCGACGGTGGACAGGTGCGGCACCGAGACGTCCGGCAGGTCCGGCATCGAGACGGAGACCGGCGGCTTGCCGGGGTTGGCGCTGGCGATGCCGCCCGCGCCGACGGCGGCGATCACGCCGACGCCGAGGACGGTGGAGCTGCGGGCGAAGCCGCCGCGCTGCTTGGCGACGCGGTGGCGGCCGCGGACCGGGGCGACGGACTCCTCGCCGGGGTTCCACTCCTCCCAGGGGCCGTCGCCTTCGGGGCCGGGGCCGAACGACTCGGGTGCGCGCTGAGCGGGCACGAACGGTGCTTCGGGGGCGGGCCGGTTGGACGCCACGGGGGCGTGCTCCTTTCCTTCCTCCGCCTACCGGGTTAGCTGACGGGTTCGGAGCAGGAAGGTCTCCTACGCGCGTATACCGCTCGTGGACTCGGCTGAGTCCGCGGTGGTGTCCGCGTGATTCACCCCAGAGGTGGTGGTTCCCCGGTTCCCTCGCGGGATTCGGCGCGTGCGCACGGAGCCGCCTCGGGTGACGGCTGGGACGACCGCGCTGCGTTATCGAACGTTAATAGACCGGAGGGGAACTTTCCAAGCCGTTCGGCTTGATCATTAAGGTTCAAACCCGTGGACTTACCGCCCAGCGGGCCGCCAAACCGGGCGAGTTGACCGCCGTTCACGAGTCACCCGGTTTTTGATGGTGACTCAGATGTTATGCGCTGGGCGGTCGAACGGTCACGGGGGGTAACCCCCCGTTCGAGGCCCGGAAAACACCCAGGGCCGGAATCCATGAACTGGATTCCGGCCCTGAGACATCAGTAGCGGGGACAGGATTTGAACCTGCGACCTCTGGGTTATGAGCCCAGCGAGCTACCGAGCTGCTCCACCCCGCGGCGATGTCTCTACTGTACGCCATCACCAGGGCGGAAAGCACATCGGTTACGACGGGCCCCCGGATCGGCCGGGCAGATGCCGGTTCGGCGCCTTGGCCAGCGGCTCGTACTCGGGCAGGACGACGACCTCGGCGCCCGCGGCCGTCAGCACCCCGGTGCCGTCGGCCGCCACCACGAAGGTGTCCGGCTCCCGCCAGGCGGTCACCACCCGGCGCACCCCCGCCCGCAGGATCAGCTCGGCGCAGGGCGCGGGGCGCGAGGCGCGGCGGGCGCAGGGCTCCAGGCTGCTGTAGACGGTGGCGCCGGGCAGCCGCGGGTCGGCGGGGTCGGTCTTGGCGAGCGCCGCCTCCTCCGCGTGCACCACCGGGTCCCCGCCCTCGCGGGAGTGGCCGCGGGCCAGCTCGGTGCCGTCGGCGGCGACCACGACCGCGCCGACGCTGAAGGCCGTTCGCGAGGGCGGGCACAGCGCGGCCAGCTCGCAGGCGGTGCGCAGCCAGTGCCGGTCGGCGGCGGTGAGCACCGGTCCGGTGCCGGGCGCGGTGGGCTCGTAGCGCATCAGGACGACGTCCTCGATCCGGCGGGACTCGACCAGCCGCAGCCGACCCTCCTGGTACCGGCCGGGTCCGAACAGCCGCGGGGCGGCCGGATCGCCCACGATCAGCGGGGCGACCACGAGCTGGAGTTCGTCGGCGAGGCCCTGCTGGAGGAGCTGGGTGTGCACGGCCGCGCCGCCCTCCACCATCAGCCGGCCGACCCCGCGCTCGGCCCGCAGGTGGCCGAGCAGGGCCCGCCAGTCCAGCTCCGGGCCGAGCGCGACGACGTCGGCGGCGCCGCCGAGGAGACGGGTGACCCGTGCGGCGCCCGCGTCGGTCGTGTAGACGAGCTTGTCGCCGCCGGTGTGCCAGAAGCGGGCCGCGGGATCGAGGTCGCCGGTGCCGGTGACGGTGACCTTCAGCGGATACTCCGGCCGGCCCCGCGCGAGCCGGGCCGCGCGCCGCTCGGCGGAGGCGACCAGCAGCCGCGGGTTGTCGGCGCGCAGGGTGCCGGCGCCGACCAGGAGGGCGTCGGCCGAGGCCCGTACCGCGTCCACCCGGTCGAAGTCGGCCGGTCCGGACAGCAGCAGCCGCTGCTGTCCGGTGTCGTCCAGGCAGCCGTCGAGGGAGACGGCGGCGGACAGCAGCACGTACGGGTACGGCGCGGACTCGGGCAAAGCTCGCTCGGTGCTCATCGCCTCCAGTGTGCGGCCCGCCGTGGGCCTGCCCGCCCGGGGGGACGGCACGCGCCGCCCGGCCCGCACCCGCCCCAGCCCGCCCTAAAAGCATTCTTATTTCCGCCCGTTGCTGTCATAGGACCGCCGAACCCCGCTTTCGAGTTACAGAAGCACCCGAATGCCCCACACCCCCAGCTCCCGAGAGGCTCGTTAGCTGACCGTGGCACGCACAGAGAGACGCACAGCGCTGAATCTCCACTCGCCGGTCACATTCCGGGTGGAAAGCAAGGAAGGCGAGGTGTTCACCGACGGCTGTTCCGATCTTCTTGACGATTTCTTGAGAAGAATCCGCCAGCTGGAGAGTGAGTACCTGCGGGCGATGGTGAGGCTCTAGGACTCGGCCGATGGACAGGATTCACGATGAAGACGTTATGTGTGACTACGAGTTCAGCACGCTCGAGATGCAGTGGGACCCGGTCGAGGAACTGGCCCAGATGCTGTCCGGCGCGTCCGCCGCGAATCCCGACCCGGCCACCCCGCCCCACGGCAGGTCCAGCCACCGGAAAAATCGCCGGCGCATCCGCACCGAGCCCGGATTGCTGCGCGACGATCAGCGCGGCGCGCCCGTCACGCTGCTGATCGCCACCATCTCGGTGTGCGCGCTGTGCATGCTGGGCTGGTCCTTCTCCTATTCCTACGCCCAACTCCGCGCCACCGCTTCCTCCGTACTGCCGATGCGCCTCGCACAATGGTGGCCGTTGACGGTGTACGGGCCCTGGCTCGTGGCGGCGCTTTCCATTCTGCGGGCGACGGTCCAGCACCGAAGTGCCAGAAGATCCTGGGGAGTTCTGCTGGGCGCCTCCACCATGGCGGTCGCCCTGTGCGTCTGTCACACGGCGCATTCCCCGCTCTCCCTGATCATCTTCGGAATTCCGCCGATCACCGCCCTGGTGTGTTTCTGGGAGATCGTCGGCCAGGTCTCCTCCAAGGTGACCCGCCCCCGGCATGCCGCGCACAGCCGCCGCAATCCCAAGACGCAGGGACCGTACGACGTCAGATGAGCCACCGGCCCGCCGGGACACCGGCGGGCGCGGCCATCGCGGGCCCGGTCATCGCGGGCCCGGTCATCGCGGGCCCAGTTATCGCGGGCCCAGTTATCGCGGTGCCGCCGCCGCAGGCCCGGTCATCGCAGGACGACGCAGCCCCGCCGCTCCAGTTCCGCTGTCACCGGCGATTCCCGGAGGCCCTGGTTCCAGCGCAGGTCCAGCTTCTCCAGTGCGGGCAGGTCCACGAGCCAGCCGGGCAGCCGGGTGAGCCGGTTGCCGCGCACGTCCAGCTGCCGCAGCAGCGGCAAGCCGGCGAGGCATGACGGCAGTTCGGGCAGCGCGTTCTCCCGCAGGTCGAGATGGCGCAGCTCGCGCAGGCCCGCCAGGGACGCGGGCAGGCTCGTCAGCTCGTTGCCCCGGAGCCAGAGCTCGCGCAGGGCGCGCAGGGCGCCGATGGTGTCGGGCAGCGCGGTCAACCGGTTGTGCTGCGCCCGGAGTTCGACCAGCGCCGCCATCCGTCCGATGCTCTCGGGCAGGGCCGTGAGGGCGTTCTCGCCGACGTTGAGGTACCGCAGCCGCGTCAGCTTCCCCAGTTCCCCGGGAAGCTCGGCGAGCGCGTTGTCGTGCAGGTAGAGGCAGCCGTCGAGCCCGGTCAGCTCACCGATCGCCGAGGGCACCGAGGGGAGCCGGTTGTGCCCGAGGTCCAGGGTCCGCAAGGAGCGCAGCCGCCCGATGCCGTCCGGCAGGGCGGTGAGCCCGTTGTCCGCGAGGATGAGCACCTGGAGGCCGCTGCGCTCCCAGACCGACTCGGGCACCCGACCCAGCCGCCGCCGCCACAGATTCAGCACACTCCCGGAATCCGGCGCCACGCCACCCTCGGACCCCGGCGCCACGCCGCCCCCGGACCCCGGCGCCACGCCGCCCCCGGACCCCGGCGCCACGCCGCCCCCGGACCCCGGCGTCACGCCACCCTCGGAACCCGGCGACGCACCGCCCTCGGAATCCGGCGTCACGCCGCCCCCGCCCCGGCCGCCGTCAGCAGGTCCAGCACTTCCCCGACCCGCCGGCGGATCTCCGGGTCCGCGACGAGCCCGTCCTCGCCCACGTCCCCGTGCCCCACCGGCACCCGGACACAGGCCGCCTCCACGATGGCCGCCCCGGTGTACCCGAGCACGGTCCGCAAGGTGGCCTCCGCGCCCTGCCCGCGCCCCGGCGCCGCCACATTGACCCAGGCGACCGGCTTGTCGCAGATCTCGGTCCCGCCGACCGTCCAGTCCAGCAGGTTCTTGAACGCGCCCGGCAACGTCCCGGCGTACTCCGGCGCGCAGATCAGCACCCCGTCCGCCGCGCCGATCGCCGCCCGCAGCTCGGCCACGGCCGCCGGCAGCGGTTCCCGGTCGTCATCGGGATTGAAGTACGGCAGCCGCCCCAGCCCGTCGTACCGGACGGCCCGCACGCCCGCATCGGCCGCCACCGCCTGCGCCGTCCGCAACAGCACCTCATTCACGGAACCGGCCCGCAGGCTCCCCGACAGCAGCAGAATCATCCCCGACCCCCCTCGAAACGGACGAGCCCCCAGCTCGAACTGCTCCTGAGCTGGGGGCGATTCCGTAGGCCCTGTGGGACTCGAACCCACAACCAATGGATTAAAAGTCCACTGCTCTGCCAATTGAGCTAAGGGCCCAGGCGATGTTGCCTGTCCGAGCATAGCCGCAGGAGGCCGGGTCTCCGATCGGGTAGGGGGGACCCGGCCGCGTCGCGGGGCGGGATGGCTAGTTTTTGACGGGATCCGAGGGGGCCGGGGCGAGGAACCAGTGGCGGGCGGAGACGAGCCACCAGGTGGCGGCGAAGCCCAGGACGACCAGGACGGCGACGGGGGCGTAGTTGAAGGTCTCCCAGGTGACGGGCGAGACCTGCGGGAGCATGAAGAGGATCGTGATCGCCAGCACCCACAGGACCGAGATCACCCCGATCACCCCCGACCAGCGGCCCAGGTGCCACGGCCCCCGCTCGAACGCCGCGCCCTTGCGGACCCGCAGGAAGGTCGGGACGACGTAGGCGAGGTACAGGCCGATCACCGCGATGGACGTCACCGCCGCGTACGCCGTCGAGTTGATCAGGTAGGGCAGGCCGAGGGCCAGCGCGGCGAGCGCGGCCAGCCAGACCGCCGCCACGGGGGTGCGGGTGCGCGGGCTCACCGTGTGCCACAGGCGGGAGAAGGGCAGCGCGCCGTCGCGGGAGAAGGCGTAGATCATACGGCTGTTGGCGGTGACGGAGGCCATGCCGCAGAACAGCTGGGCGCCGATCACCACCAGGAGCAGCAGCTTGCCGGAGGTGGCGCCGAGCGCGTCCAGCAGGATCTGGGCCGGCGGCGCGCCCGTCGCGGAGGTCAGCTCCCTGTCGTACGACTGGATCGCGTAGGTGAAGCCGAGCAGCAGCACGAACCCCGCGATCCAGGACGTCCAGATGGAGCGCACGATGCCCTTCGGGCCCGCCGTGGCCGCGTCGTGCGTCTCCTCGGTCATATGGGCGGAGGCGTCGTAGCCGGTGAAGGTGTACTGGGCCATCAGGAGGCCGAGCAGCACGACGTAGACACCGCTGCCCCAGCCCGTCCGGTTGACGAAGTGGGTGAGGACGAAGGACGTCGGGCGGTGGTGGTCGGGTACGAGGGCCAGCGCGCCGACGATGACCACCACCCCGAGCACGTGCCACCACACGCTCACGCTGTTCAGGAAGGCGACGATCCGCACGCCGAAGGTGTTCAGCAGGCCGTGCAGCAGCAGGATCGCGGCGAAGAGCAGGACGGTTCGCACGCGCGTGACCTCGAAGCCGAACTGGAGGTTCAGGTACGCGCCGAGGAAGGACGCCGCGCCGAAGTCGATGCCCGCGGTGACCGCGACCTGGCCCAGCACGTTGAACCAGCCCGTGAACCACGCCCACGCGGCCGCCGAGCGGGGCGGTGCCAGCCGGTGGGCCCAGAAGTACAGGCCGGCCGAGGTCGGGTACGCCGAGCAGATCTCGGCCATCGACAGCCCCACGAGCAGCGTCATCAGGCCGACCGCGACCCAGCCCCAGGTGATCACGGCGGGGCCGCCCGTGGCCATGCCGAAGGCGTAGAGGGTCAGACAGCCCGACAGGACCGAGATGATCGTGAAGGACACCGCGTAGTTGGCGAACGCCGACATACGGCGGGCGAGGACCTGCGGGTAACCGAGCTGGGCCAGCCGTTCCTCGTCCGAGGGCCCGCCCGCCGGCGCGGCGCCCTTCGTGTCACCTGTGACATCCCGTGTGGCGCCGCCTGTCGCGTCTTCTGTCATGCCCCCAGCAATTCCCCCGTCACGGGCGTGACATGCGTCACTCGGAGGCGGTACGCGGAAGGGCCCGCACGACATCGGTCGTGCGGGCCCTTCGCGGTGCGTACGGCGCTGTGTGTACGGCGCTGTGCGTCAGCCGTTGCGCTTCCAGCGCGGCTTGTCGTCACGGCGGCCGAAGGAGGAGCCGGTCCCGCGGTGGTCGTCGCGGCGGCCGTAGGGGCGCTCGTGGCCGCCGGTGGGGGTCCCCCCGTTCGAGCGGGTCCGAGAATGGGGGAGGAAGCCCGGACGGTCGTCGCGGCGGTCGCGGTTGAACGGGCGGTCGCTGCCCCGGTGGCCGCCGCGGTCGTCACGGCGGAAGCCACCGCGGTCGTCACGGCGCTCGAAGGAACGGCCACCACGGTCGTCCCGGCGGTCATCGCGGCGGAAGCCGCCACGGTCGTCACGACGCTCGAAGGAACGGCCACCACGGTCGTCACGGCGGTCATCGCGGCGGTCGTCCCGGCGCTCGAAGCCACGGGCGCCACCGCGGTCGTCACGACGGTCACGGTCGAACGGACGACGGTCGTCGCGGCGCTCGAAGGAACGGCCGCCACGGTCATCCCGGCGGTCATCGCGGCGGTCGTCCCGGCGGAAGCCGCCACGGTCGTCACGACGCTCGAAGGAACGGCCACCACGGTCGTCACGGCGGTCATCGCGGCGCTCGAAGCCACGCGCACCACCGCGGTCGTCACGGCGCTCCCGGCGCTCGGGCGCCGCCGAAGCCGCCGGACGCTCCTCGCGCTCGGCCTGCTGCGCGACGGGCTCCTCGGCCACCGCCAGTTCCTCGGCGGCGGACGCCTGCGCCTCGGCCACCGCGGTCTCCGGGTCCTCACCGCGCTCGCGGGCGACACGGGCCACCAGGCGGTCGGCCTCCTCGCGCAGCTCGGCGGCGCGGCGCTGGGCGCGCTCCAGCTGCTTGGTCAGCTGGACGACCTCGCGCTCGGCCTGCTGCGCGGCGTTGCCCGCGGACTCGGCCTGCACCTCGGTCATGGACCGGGCGCCGGTGATCTCGGCGACCTCCGGCTCGAAGGCGGCGCCGCCCTGGATGATGTGCCGGCCCGCGTCGACGCCGGCGTCCTCCATCAGACGGAAGATCTGGCGCCGCTGGTGCGGCAGCGACAGGGAGACGACGGTGCCGGTACGGCCCGCACGCGCGGTACGGCCCGCACGGTGCAGGTAGTCCTTGTGGTCGCCGGCCGGGTCCACGTTCAGGACCAGGTCGATGCCGTCGACGTGGATGCCGCGGGCGGCGACGTCGGTGGCGACCAGGACGTTGACGTAGCCGTCCTTGAAGTCGGCCAGGGTGCGGGTGCGCGCGCCCTGGGTCATGCCGCCGTGCAGCGCGTCGGCCTTCACGCCCGCGTCGCGCAGCTGCTCGGCGACGCGGTCGGCGCCCAGCTGGGTGCGGACGAAGATGATCGTGCGGCCCTTGCGGGAGGCGATCGCGGCGGTGACCGGCGCCTTGTCCTTGGGCTTCACGATGAGGATGTGGTGGGACATGGTCGTCACCGCGCCCTGGGCCGCGTCCACCTCGTGGGAGACGGGGTTCTTCAGGTAGCGGTCGACGAGGGTCTGGATCTCGTTCTCCATGGTGGCGGAGAACAGCATGCGCTGACCGCCCGCCGGGACCTGGTCGAGCAGTTCGGTGACCTCGGGCAGGAAGCCCAGGTCGGACATCTGGTCGGCCTCGTCCAGGACGGTGATCTGGACGTCCTCCAGCGAGCAGGCGCCGCGGTTGATGATGTCGCGCAGCCGGCCCGGCGTGGCGACGAGGATGTCGACGCCGCGCTCCAGGGCGTAGATCTGGTTGCCCATGGAGGTGCCGCCGCAGACGACCTTCATCTTCAGGCCGACGACGTCGCCGTACGGCTGGAGGGCGTCCGCGACCTGCATGGCCAGCTCGCGGGTCGGGGTGAGGATGACCGCGCGGGGGCGCTTCTTCTCGGTGCGGCCGCCGGCCAGCTGCGCCAGCGTCGGCAGGCCGAAGGAGAGGGTCTTGCCGGAGCCGGTGCGGCCACGGCCGAGGATGTCCTTGCCGAGCAGGGCGTCCGGGATGGTCGCGGCCTGGATCGGGAAGGGGGACGTCACGCCGTTCTGCGCGAGCTTGCGCACGACGCCCTCGGGGAGCCCGAGGTCGGCGAAGGTGATCTGGGGGGTCTGGGTGGCCTCGGGGGCCTGGGTCTCAGTGGCCTCGGTCGTCTCGTCCACGAGTTCGTTCTCGTTCTCGTTTTCGGGCACGACGATCTGGTCAAAACTGGACACGGACATGCGAATGCGAAACCTTCCGGAGTCTCGTCGGCACGCGCCCGTCAACTCCGTGATTCGCACACGACCGCCTCAATGCGGTCCGCCACGGCAAGGGAGAGTACGCGCCACACGGCGCGCTCTGTGGTGGCGCCGGGCAAATGGGATCAAACGATCTACCACCATACGCACCCTCCCCCCATGAAGGCAAACCGGTGGCCCGCTCGGCAGCGTGCGTCCGGTCACATCGGGACGCCCGCCGCGGGGGCCGGCTCCCGCTGGACCAGTTGGGGGCCGGGGTCCTCGTGCGCCGAGGAGGAGGGTTCGGCCGAGGGGGGCTGGGTGTCGGGCGGCGGCGGGGTGGTCGCCGGGGGCGGGGGCGGGGCGGTGGTGGGTCCGGGGGTCGGCTGGGCCCGCGGCGGGGCGGGCGGGGCGCCGGGGGTCTTGCGGGGCTTCGCGGGGTCCGCGGGGGCGCTGTCCGCGCCGGGCGCGCCGGACGGGGACGCCGGGGCCGACTCCCCCGGCTTCGGCTTGCCGCCGTGCCCGTGCTTGCCGTCGCCGCCGGGGGCGATGCGTCCGGGGGCGGCCACGCCATCCGCCGCGGGCCCGGCGCCCGCCGCCGCTCCGGCGCCGCCGTGCCGCCCCGCGGAGTGGGAGGGCGTGGCCCGGCTCCCGGCATCACCCACGTTCACACAGCCGGCGGCGGTGGAGACGGCCAGTGCCGTGACGACCAGACGTACGGGTACGGGCAAGGGGCGCACGGCGGCCACCTCCGGGGGCAGGGAACGGGGTCAACCTGTCCAACTCCCGTCGCCCACGGGAGGACACGCGCCGCGTACGCATCAAGTCACGCGGCTCGTACGGCCGCTACGGCCATGCCCGCGTCCCGTACGGCCGCGTTGACGCCTCGTCACCCGTAACCGAGGGCGTGCAGCCGGGCGTCGTCGATGCCGAAATGGTGGGCGATCTCGTGCACCACGGTCACCTCGGTCTCCGCCACGACGTCCTCGCGCGTGTCGCACATCCGCAGCGTCGGCCCCCGGTAGACCGTGATCCGGTCGGGAAGCACACCGGCGTACCACTCGCCCCGCTCGGTCAGCGGGGTGCCCTCGTACAGGCCGAGCAGACCGGGGTCGGCGGCGGGCGGCTCGTCCTCGACGAACACCGCCACGTTGTCCATGAGCCGCGTCAGCTCCGGCGGGATCCGGTCGAGCGCCTCGGCCACCAGTTCCTCGAACTCCTCGCGCGTCATCTCCAGCACAGGGCCATTGTCGGGCACGGGAGGGCCGTACGAGAGCGCCGGTCCGCCACGCCCGAGCGCGACCGGGCCCGCGCACGGGGGCCGCCGACCGCTCGCACACGGGGGCCGCCGGCGACGTCGCCCTGTCCCGCGACGCCGCACGGGCGACCGGACCCGCGCACCAGGGGTCCGCCGGCTCCCGCACCCGTCGGCCCCCGCCGCCCACCCGGTCCGCCGGTCCGCGTGCACGGGAGCGGCCGGTCGCCCCGCACGCGATGGCCGATCACCACACGCCGGACGACCGCCACCCACCGGACGGCCGGACGGCCCCCGCACGAGACGGCGAACCCCTCCGCCGCCTCCGAGTCTGGCCGACTTCCCCGCGGCGCCCCGCGCGCGAGCCGGTCAACCCGCATATCCACCCCCGCACATGGGCATACGGGATCAATGGTCCGCGTCCCCGTCGCCGTCCTGAACCGCATGCCGAACCGCGTCGCAGCCCTCTTCCGCCGCCCCCCGGCTCCCCGCCCCCGGCCGCTCCCCGAGCTGGAGCTCGCCGCCCGCCCCCGGCCCTGGCCCGGCGCGCTGGGCCTCACCCTGGTCGTGCTCGTCGGCGCCTGGCTGGGGCTGCTGATCGTCGGCAACGTACGGACGCCGGTCGGGCCGATGAACACCACGATGGCGCTGCGCCCCTCGCTGACCGGCGGCACGAAGATCAATGTGTCCCCGCTGGGCGCGCTCACCCTGGACAGCCATGTCGCGCCGGTCCGCCTGGACGTCAACGTCGATCAGCTGGACCCGCTGCGCTCCCAGGAACTGGTCGACCACCCGGAACGGATCTCCGGCCTCCAGGACGAGGTGGTGCACGACGTGGAGCACGGCACGTTCGACCTCGCCGTGCGCTCCTGCGTCGCCGTGGTCACCGGCGCGGGCGTCCTCGGGTTCGCCGTCTACCGGCGCCCGCGCCGCGCCCTCACGGCCGCCGGGCTGGCCCTCGCGCTGCTGGCCGCCTCGGGCGCCTCCGCGTACGCGACCTGGAACCCCGAGTCCGTGCTGGAGCCGCGATTCTCCGGGCTGCTCTCCTCCGCGCCCTCGGTGATCGGCAACGCGCGCGGCATCGTCACCGACTTCGACGTCTACCAGGAGGAGCTGGCCCGCCTGGTGACGAACGTGACCAAGCTGTACGACGTCACGTCCACGCTCCCGGCCTACCAGCCGGACCCGTCCACCATCCGGGTCCTGCACGTGTCGGACATCCACCTGAACCCGGCGAGCTGGAAGATCATCGCCTCGCTGGTCCAGCAGTACAAGGTGAACGTGATCGTGGACTCCGGCGACACGATGGACCACGGCATGGCGGCGGAGAACGGCTTCCTGGACCCGATCGCCGGGCTGGGCGTGCCGTACGTCTGGGTCCGGGGCAACCACGACTCCAAGGTCACCCAGCGCTATCTGGAGCACATGAAGAACGTCCATGTGCTGGACGACGGGCACGCGCAGACGGTCGGCGGGCTGCGTTTCGCGGGCATCGGCGATCCGCAGTTCACCCCGGACCGCGCGGTGGTGCCCGGCGGTGACGCCGCCGAGCGGCTGGCCGGCGACCGGCTGGACAGCGCGCTGCGCTCCCAGCGGGCCGCGGGCACCCCGGTGGACGTGGCGATCGCGCACGAGCCGGTGGCCGCGCGGGAGACGGACGGGGAGGTGCCGCTGGTGCTGTGCGGGCATCTGCACCACGAGGGGGACGAGAAGCTGCCGTACGGGACGCGGCTGCGGATGGAGGGCTCGACCGGGGGCAGCGGGCTGCGCGCGGTGGAGGGGAAGTACCCGGCGCCGATCGAGGCGTCGGTGCTCTATTTCGACCGCGACAGCCATCTTCTCCAGGCCTGGGACGCGATCCGGCTGGGCGGCCTCGGACTGACGACGGCCGAGGTCAGCCGCCATCTGGCGGACGACAACCGGCCAGGCGCGGCACCCGCGTCGACCGCCCCGGCGCCCTCCGGGAAGGCGAGCGCCTCCGGCCGCCCGTAAACCGTTTTGGCGATCCCCCTCGCCATCCCATATGCTTCTCACGTCCCCGACGCGCTGAGAAGCGCCCAGGCGGGCCGATAGCCCTCATCGTCTAGCGGCCTAGGACGCCGCCCTTTCAAGGCGGTAGCACGGGTTCGAATCCCGTTGGGGGCACGCAGAACCGTGTGCGACACTGTTGCGCACAAACAGCTTGGTCCTGTGGAGCAGTTTGGAGTGCTCGCCACCCTGTCAAGGTGGAGGCCGCGGGTTCAAATCCCGTCAGGACCGCTGAGGTTTCACGTGAAACCTCGTGGCTGGGTAGCTCAGTTGGTACGAGCGATCGCCTGAAAAGCGATAGGTCGCCGGTTCGACCCCGGCCCCAGCCACCACCCGAAGGCCCCGTTCGACGAACGGGGCCTTCGTCGTCGTACGACAGCGTCGCACTCCAGCCAGGTCGGGGGGACCATGAGCGGCACCGAGATCGAACTCGAAAAGAAGAAGGCGAAGTACGGCATGCTGGCGGTGATAGCCAGCAATGTCGCGATCGCCGTCGTGGCGGCCGTCGGGGTCTGGCGGCTAGCCGGCGACACCTCGGTGGTCGTCGGCATCCTCACCGCCGCCTTCACCGCGGTCAGCGGCATGACCACCGCCTACCTGGGCATCAAGGCGGTGTCCAACACCGCGCGGTCCATGACCCTGGCCGCCGGCCCGGCCCAGCAGCCGGCCCCCGCGCCGGCTCCCGCGGCCCCCGCGCCCCCCGTGGGCACCGACGCGATCCCCGCCCCCGCGGCGCCCACCCCCAGCTCCTAGGCCGGTTTCCTAGGTCCCGACCTCCTCGGCCGGGCCCGTCGAGCGGCCGCCCGGATGGCGGTGGCGCCAGATCAGGAAGACCGCGCAGGCGAGCAGGGACCAGCCGGCCAGCACCAGGAACGGGAAGGCGTGCTGGTCGCCCCGGAAGTAGACCGCGGTGTGCTGGGCGTTCACCGAGGCGCCGGGCGGCAGCCAGCGGCCGATGGTGCCCAGCGCGGACGGCAGCAGCGGCCAGGAGACGGCGCCGCCGGACGAGGGGTTGCCGAGCAGCACCATCAGGCCCCAGGTCGGCAGCATGGCCCAGCGCCCGAACAGGGTGTTGAACATCGTGAAGACCATGCCGGACGTGAACATCGTCAGGGCGAGAATCAGCCAGGACTCCACGAACGGCAGCCGCAGCGCGCCCAGCCACCAGTCGACCACCGCGCCGATCGTGAACCCGCCGAGCAGGGCGTAGCCGACGGTGAAGGCGATGCGCTCCAGCGGGTTCAGCGCCTTGGCGTGCACGCTGAGCTGGATCGCGCCGATGAAGCCGATCACCACGGCGGCGAGGGAGACGTAGAAGATCGCCAGTCCGCGCGGGTCGCCCTGCTGGAGCGGCTTGAGGTCGTGCACCACCACGGGCGTCCCGGTGGCCCGGCTCACGCTCGCCGCGGCCTGGCCGAGGAGCTGTGCGACGGTCGCCCCGGAAGCCGCGGACACGTCCAGCCTGACCGGCCCGGCGCCCGCGGGGGCGTCGACCACCGCGAAGACGCGCTGCTGGTCCACGGCGCGTACGGCCGCGGCCCGGTCCGGGTACGGGTGCAGCTTCAGCGAGGCCGACAGGGCGCGCTCCATGCCCGCGAGGAAAGTGCGCGCCGCTGGCTTGTCGTAGGCGCCGGTGACCGCGGCGGGGATGCTGTGCGGGGTGGGGTTCGCCATGGCGTAGGTGTAGGAGCCCGCGAAGAGGCCGGCCGCGGCGGAGATGAGGAGGAGCAGGACGGTGGCGGGGAGGAAGGGGGACCGCTTGAACGTCGTCCAGTGCGAATCGGGCGTACGCGAATCGGACATAGGGGAACTCTGGCATCTCGGCGCGGGGGGTGCCTGTTGATCGCCGGGCGCGGGTCGCCGGTGGTTGCTCGCGCCCACGCGGCGGGGCCGCATATCGGCACAGTCCCGCGCCCCTTCGGGCGCGAGGCCGTCGGCCGGCGGCAAATCGGTCGACTCCGTTTCGGCCGAGGTGAGATCCTGGATCGCGTATGTCTACGCATCCAGCCCCCGCCCTCGGCTCCCTCGCCGCCCGTCTGACCGAGTTGTCGCTGCGTGACGCGCACCGGCTCGGGCGGCGGCTCGAGGGCGCGCGCAAGATCCGCAAGCCCGAGGCCCGTGACGCCGTACTCGCCGAGATCGGGGGCGAGCTCGACAAGGCAGCGGGCCGGATGGCCGAGCGGCGCCTGCGCGTGCCGGCCGTCACCTATCCCGAACAACTGCCGGTCAGCCAGAAGAAGGACGAGATCGCGGCGGCCATCCGCGATCACCAGGTCGTCATCGTCGCCGGTGAGACCGGTTCCGGGAAGACGACGCAGATCCCCAAGATCTGCCTGGAACTGGGCCGTGGCGTGCGCGGCCTGATCGGGCACACCCAGCCCCGCCGGATCGCCGCCCGTACCGTCGCCGAGCGCGTCGCCGAGGAGCTGCGCACCCCGCTCGGCGAGGCCGTCGGCTGGAAGGTGCGCTTCACCGACCAGGTGAACCCGGACGCCACCTTCATCAAGCTGATGACGGACGGCATCCTGCTCGCCGAGATCCAGACCGACCGCGAGCTGCGCGCCTACGACACGATCATCATCGACGAGGCCCACGAGCGGTCGCTCAACATCGACTTCCTGCTGGGCTATCTCGCCCAGCTGCTGCCCAAGCGGCCCGACCTCAAGGTCGTCATCACCTCGGCGACCATCGATCCCGAGCGCTTCTCCCGGCACTTCGGGAACGCCCCGATCATCGAGGTCAGCGGGCGGACGTACCCCGTGGAGGTGCGCTACCGGCCCCTCCTCGAAGCGGACTCCGAGGACGCCGACCGGGACCAGATCACCGCGATCTGCGACGCGGTCGAGGAGCTTCAGGCCGAGGGCAAGGGCGACATCCTCGTCTTCCTCTCCGGCGAGCGGGAGATCCGCGACACGGCGGACGCGCTGGAGAAGAAGAAATACAGATTCACCGAGGTCCTGCCGCTGTACGCCCGGCTGTCGCACGCCGAGCAGCACCGGGTCTTCCAGCCGCACACCGGCCGCCGGATCGTGCTGGCAACGAACGTCGCCGAGACCTCGCTGACCGTTCCGGGCATCAAGTACGTCATCGACCCCGGCTTCGCCCGGATCAGCCGCTACAGCCACCGCACCAAGGTCCAGCGGCTGCCCATCGAACCGGTCTCGCAGGCCAGCGCCAACCAGCGCAAGGGCCGCTGCGGCCGTACCTCCGACGGCATCTGCATCCGGCTGTACAGCGAGGACGACTTCCTCGCCCGGCCGGAGTTCACCGACGCGGAGATCCTGCGCACCAACCTGGCCTCCGTCATCCTCCAGATGACCGCGGCCGGCCTCGGCGACATCGAGAAGTTCCCCTTCATCGATCCGCCGGACCACCGCAACATCCGCGACGGCGTGCAGCTGCTCCAGGAGCTGGGCGCGCTGAACCCCGCCGAGAAGGACCCGCGCAAGCGGCTCACCGAAACCGGCCGCAAGCTGGCCCAGCTGCCCGTGGACCCGCGCCTGGCGCGCATGGTGCTGGAGGCCGACAAGAACGGCTGCGCCCGCGAGGTCATGGTCATCGCCGCCGCCCTGTCCATCCAGGACCCGCGCGAACGCCCCGCCGACAAGCAGGCGCAGGCCGACCAGCAGCACGCCCGCTTCAAGGACGAGACCAGCGACTTCCTCGCCTACCTCAACCTGTGGCGGTACATCCGCGAGCAGCAGAAGGAGCGCGGCTCCAGCTCGTTCCGGCGGATGTGCAAGCAGGAGTACCTGAACTTCCTGCGCATCCGCGAATGGCAGGACATCTACACCCAGCTGCGGACCGTGGCCAAGCAGATGGGCATCCACCTCGCCGAGGAGGACTCGCCCGCCGACCGCGTGCACGTCTCCCTGCTGGCCGGCCTGCTCTCCCACGTCGGGATGAAGGACGTACGCGAGGGCAACAAGAACGAGTACCTGGGCGCCCGCAACGCCAAGTTCGCGATCTTCCCCGGCTCGGCGCTGTTCAGGAAGCAGCCCAAGTTCGTGATGTCGGCCGAGCTGGTGGAGACCAGCCGGCTGTGGGCGCGGGTCAACGCGAAGATCGAGCCCGAGTGGGTCGAACCGCTCGCCGGGCACCTGCTGAAGCGCACGTACAGCGAGCCGCACTGGGAGAAGGACCAGGCGGCCGTGATGGCGTACGAGAAGGTCACGCTGTACGGCGTGCCGATCGTCGCCCAGCGCAAGGTGAACTACGGCCGGATCGACCCCGAGGTCTCCCGCGAGCTGTTCATCCGCAACGCGCTGGTGGAGGGCGACTGGCGCACCCACCACAAGTTCTACGCCGACAACCGCAAGCTCCTCAGCGAGGTCGAGGAGCTGGAACACCGGGCGCGGCGCCGGGACATCGTGGTGGACGACGAGACGCTGTACGACTTCTACGACCAGCGGATCCCCGAACACGTCGTCTCCGGCGCGCACTTCGACTCCTGGTGGAAGCGCAAGCGGCACGAACAGCCGGACTTGCTGGACTTCGAGCGGGAGATGCTGATCCGGGAGTCCGCGGAGGCGGTCACCAAGGCCGACTACCCGGACAGCTGGCGGCAGGGCGCCCTGAAGTTCCGGGTCACCTACCAGTTCGAGCCGGGCGCGGACGCGGACGGTGTGACCGTGCACATCCCGCTCCAGGTCCTCAACCAGGTCACGGACGAGGGCTTCGACTGGCAGATCCCCGGCCTGCGGGAAGAGGTCGTCACGGAGCTGATCCGGTCCCTGCCCAAGCCGATCCGGCGCCATTACGTGCCCGCGCCGAACTACGCCAAGGCCTTCCTGGAGCGGGCGGTCCCCCTCCAGGAGCCGCTGACCGTGACGATGGCGCGCGAGCTCAAGCGGATGGTCGGGGTGCCGTTCGAGGCGGAGGACTTCGACTGGTCCAGGGTGCCCGAGCATCTCCGGATCACGTTCCGGATCGTCGACGAGCGGCGCCGGAAGCTGGCCGAGGACAAGGACCTCCAGGCGCTGAAGCTGCGGCTGAAGCCGAAGGCGCGCAAGGCCCTCTCCCAGGCCGCGGCGGCGACCGCGTCCCGCGAGGGCGGCCCCGCGCTGGAACGCGAGGGGCTGACCGACTGGACGATCGGCACGCTGAGCCGGGTCTTCGAGACGCGCCGGGCCGGGCAGCCGGTGAAGGCGTACCCGGCGCTGGTGGACGACGGCGACACGGTCTCCGTACGACTCTTCGACACCGAGGCCGAGCAGGCGGAGGCCATGTGGAAGGGCACCCGGCGGCTGATCCTGCGCAACATCCCGGTGAACCCGGCCAAGTTCGCGTCCGAGAAGCTCAGCAACCAGCAGAAGCTCGGGCTGTCCGCGAACCCGCACGGGTCCATCCAGGCCCTGTTCGACGACTGCGCGATGGCCGCGGCGGACAAGCTGATCGGCGACTTCGGCGGCCCCGCGTGGGACGAGGAGTCGTACCGGAAGCTGTACGACAAGGTGCGCGCCGAGATCGTGGACACCACGGTGCGCACGGTCGGGCAGGTGCAGCAGGTGCTGGCCGCGTGGGGGGCCTGTGAGCGGCGTCTGAAGGCCGTCCGCAGCCCGGCGCTGCTCGCGAACCTCACGGACGTCCGCAAGCAGCTGGACGCGCTGGTGAAGCCGGGGTTCGTCACATGGGCGGGGATACGGCGGCTGCCGGATCTGATGCGGTACCTGGTGGCGGCGGACCGGCGGCTCCAGCAGATGCCGGCGAACGTGCAGCGGGACACCACGCGCATGGAGAAGGTCCACGAGATGCAGGACGAGTACGCCTGGCTGCTGGAGCAGCTGCCCAAGGGGCGGCCGGTTCCGCAGCAGGTCCTGGACATCCGCTGGATGCTGGAGGAGCTGCGGGTCAGCTATTTCGCGCACGCGCTGGGCACGGCGTACCCCGTCTCGGACAAGCGGATCACCAAGGCGATCGACGCGCTCGCACCGTAACCGGCCGCTCGCAGGGAGTGAGTTCGACCAGGCGGCCTCACCTCCTGTACAGTCTCATCTCGCAGCACAACGCACCAGGCAAAGTGCCGCGAAACCTGGTCCTGTGGAGCAGTTTGGAGTGCTCGCCACCCTGTCAAGGTGGAGGCCGCGGGTTCAAATCCCGTCAGGACCGCAGTAGAAGTAAGGCCCGCACCCCTTGAGGGACGCGGGCCTTACTTCATGTCCCATCCCGCCACCGCGTCAAGGCGGAGGCCGCCCCGCCCCGTCGCGGCCGCACCGCCTCAACGGCCCCTGAGGGCAACGGCGGCCGGCAAACCCCCGCAGAAGCCCGTCCGAGCCCGTCCGTCTGCCTCTAAGCGCTTCCGGGGGGTTCCTGGTGGCGCGTGGCCTTGACGGGGTCCGTCGGGGTCGGTACCCAAGGGGCAGGGCCCGGTTCAGGGTGGGGTCCCAGGAGGTGGGGCATGGGGACAACGGTCAGGCATGAGACGCGGGCGCTGCTCAGAGCGCACCTCGCGGCCGCCTCGTCGTACGGGCACCTCACCCGGCACTGTCCGATCTGCCACCACCTGCTGCGGCTGGCGATGAGCGCCGGCCCCGCGGAGCGGACCGAGGACCGGCGATCCCGGTCCCGTACGGCGTGACCGGCGCACGCCCTCAACTCCCGTTCGCACAGCGGACACTGGAACCGGTGCTTCCATTAGCTCACCGGCGCCCGAGGCAACAAGTGGCCCGGCATGTGACGGGTGTCACCGCATAAGTTTTCAGGAGTGCGGAACTTACACCCGTCCTACAACGGGTCAATTTAATATGTGCAATTGCACCTCGTACCGAAGTGCGCCCCGAGCAGCCGCCCGGACCCCCACCCCACCCCCGACCAGTGCACAAAACAGATCGCGCTGGACCCGGCGGAGTCCAGCGCGATCGACGACGCACCCTGTGTCGCTTGCCTGCAACGTTCTCTTGGGCTCGGGCGTGGGGCCTGTTGGGGCAGGTCCCGCGTCGCTTGAAGCTAGGGTTTCGGGCGCCTCGGCAGGTTGGGGGGCCCGCCGTTTCGCCCTGTATTCAGTTGTTCCGCTGCTCGGTCAGGCCTCGCTGCGCTGCTGCGGGATGCCCGCGAGCAGAGCGCGGACCTCGGCCTCGCGGTAGCGGCGGTGCCCGCCGAGCGTGCGGATCGACGTGAGCTTGCCGGCCTTCGCCCACCGCGTGACCGTCTTGGGGTCGACGCGGAACATGGTGGCGACCTCAGCCGGGGTCAGCAGCGGCTCGGCATCAGGGGTGCGAGCGGTCATGAGCGGCCTCCTCGGGAGAACCGAACCTTCTCGGTTCTTTCCTCTAAATTCTGCACCTTGACCCGCGTTGCCCGAAATGGCGGACGCGAGTCGAGTCGGTTATAGGACGAACGGCTTGTCCTCGGCACTACAACTACACCATCTGTCCAGCCCGGTCGGCCAAACCGACGGAATTGCCCTCCCAGGTGTCCATCAGCGACGGAAGCCGATGGACCATGCCATAGCGGACAGTCACGCCACCGTGACGATCAGTCACAGAGCGATCAGGAGGCACCAGACCCCCCAAAGCGTGCAATGCGAAGATTCCGCCCATAGTGCACCACACTTGGACGGAAGGAACCCTCCCCGGACTCCTTGTCCTATTTTGGCATGAGGAGGGGGAAGAGGCGCAAGGGCCCCGTACGTGCAGTCCATCACCTTTCGGGCACCCTTGACGCAAACGCCCGGATCAGGTCCGATGCCCCGTCAGGTGAGGGAAGCGCGCTTGACCGTACGCCGTTGAGCACCGTCTCAGCTGTGGCGCGGATCACGTTCCGGCGGTTTCTGTTTGAACGTCAGTTCGCCGAACGCCGGTCCCGCACCGCGCGCCACCGCTCCACCAGCCGCGCGTACGCCTCCGCGGCCGCCTCCTCGTCGCCCCGGCGCAGCGCCTCGATGCCCTCGGCCACGTCCGCCGCCGAGTGGTCGTCCGCCAGCTCGTCGGCCGGCAGCACATGCACCAGACCGCCGTAGTCCAGTTCCACCAGCGAACGCGGATGGAACTCCTCCAGCCAGCGGCCGATGTCCAGCAGGCCGTCGATCAGCGGCCCTTCCGCCACGGCCTCCTTCAGCGTGCGCAGTGCCCTGGCCACCCGGCGCCGGGCCTGCACCATCGGCGTGCGGTAGCGCAGCGCCGGGGGCTCCTCCGCGCTCCCCTTGTCGTACTGCCGCTCCTCGTCCGCGACCAGCACGAACCAGTTCACCGGCACCTGCCAGGTCGCCGTGCGGATCCACGGGCGGGCGTCCGGGTTGCGGCCCAGCCAGCGCTCGTAGTCCAGGGCCGCCTGCCGGCGCACCACCGGCGGCAGCACGGCGTCCAGCACCGGCGGCGGCAGCTCGTCGCCGAGCTCCTCCAGCGCCTGCCAGCCGCGCAGCCGGGTCCGCCAGGGGCATACGCAGACCACCCCCTCGACCTCCAGCACGAAGGCGTCGCCGCTCTCGTGCACCGGCACCGCGATGGGCGGGGTCGGCACCAAGTCGGCCAGGGAGCGGCGCAGTTCGTCCTGGTACGAGGGCCGGTCCGGGCGGCGGGCGTAGCGCGCCCAGTGGTCGCGCTCCGGCTGGGGGAAGGCGCCCAGCGGCTCGTACACGCGCAGGTAGGCGGCATAGGGGACGACCACGGAGGACACCTTCGGCACGCCTGCTCCCTCCCCATCGGACCCGGCTGGAAACACTGCAAATCGTGCCACGGCCAGGGGGCGCGGTGAGCCCGTGCGAGTGATCCTGAACACTGCGCGGACGGCGGCCGGACGCAGGCTCTACGCTCATGCCACCAGCCCCCGCCACCCGTACGGGAGCTGACCCCACTCGCCGCTAGTACACAGGAGTCACCACAGTGACCGACGTAACCGGCGCGCCTGCTGATGTCCTGCACACCCTGTTCCACTCGGAGCAGGGCGGTCATGAGCAGGTCGTGCTCTGCCAGGACCGCGCCAGTGGCCTCAAGGCCGTGATCGCGCTCCACTCCACCGCTCTGGGCCCCGCCCTCGGCGGCACCCGCTTCTACCCGTACGCCACCGAGGCCGAGGCCGTCGCCGACGCGCTCAACCTCGCGCGCGGGATGTCGTACAAGAACGCCATGGCCGGTCTGGACCACGGCGGCGGCAAGGCCGTGATCATCGGCGACCCGGAGCGCGACAAGACCGAGGAACTGCTCCTCGCCTACGGCCGGATGGTCGCCTCCCTCGGCGGGCGCTACGTCACCGCCTGCGACGTCGGCACCTATGTGGCCGACATGGACGTGGTGGCCCGCGAGTGCCGCTGGACCACCGGCCGCTCCCCGGAGAACGGCGGCGCCGGCGACTCCTCGGTGCTGACCTCCTTCGGCGTCTACCAGGGCATGCGCGCCTGCGCCCAGCACCTGTGGGGCGACCCCTCGCTGCGCGACCGCACGGTCGGCGTGGCCGGGGTCGGCAAGGTCGGCCACCACCTGGTGCGCCATCTGCTGGACGAGGGCGCCAAGGTCGTCGTCACCGATGTCCGCCCGGACGCCGTCCAGCGGATCCTCGACCAGTACGAGGGGGTGACGGCGGTCGCCGACACCGACGCGCTGATCCGCGTCGAGGGCCTGGACATCTACGCGCCCTGTGCGCTCGGCGGCGCCCTGAACGACGAGACCGTGCCGGTGCTCACCGCCAAGGTGGTGTGCGGCGCGGCCAACAACCAGCTCGCCCATCCGGGCGTGGAGAAGGACCTCGCCGACCGCGGGATCCTCTACGCGCCGGACTACGTGGTGAACGCGGGCGGGGTCATCCAGGTGGCCGACGAGCTGCACGGCTTCGACTTCGAGCGGTGCAAGGCGAAGGCGGCGAGGATCTTCGACACCACGCTGGCCATATTCGCACGTGCGAAGGAAGACGGGATTCCGCCGGCCGCGGCGGCCGACCGGATCGCCGAGCAGCGGATGGCCGAGGCACGCGCGGGCCACACCGGACGCTGAGCGCCATGCGGAGCATCACAGGGAGCACCACATGGAGCACTGCGGTGAGCACCGCGCGCAGGGCCGCACGCGCATGATTTCGCACACATGAGCGGTACCCGCCGGGGGCGAGTTGGAGAGAACTCTCACTTCCCTCGGCGGGTCGTTCCCCGATAAGTGGTTAAAATCGCCACTGACCAGCGAGGACAGGGCACCTCGAAGGTTCTGTGCACACGCGCGTGCTGCGGGCGACGTACCGTATGGGCGCGGGCTCAGGTACCGTGGAAGCCCTACGGACCGGCCTCTCCATGGAGAGTCCGATCCAGATCATGAACGCGTGTCAGACTCTGGGGCCGTCGAGCCCCGTCACCGAGGGGGTCGAGCCATGGGGCGCGGCCGGGCCAAGGCCAAGCAGACAAAGGTCGCCCGCCAGCTGAAGTACAACAGCGGTGGGACTGACCTGTCACGTCTGGCCAGTGAACTGGGCGCATCAACTTCGAGCCAGCCGCCGAACGGCGAGCCGTTCGAGGACGATGACGATGACGAGGACGACCTTTACTCCCGTTACGCCGACCTCTATGAGGACGACGAGGACGAGGACGAGGGCCCTTCACAACATCGTCGCGGCGCTTGACCTTGCACTGAGCACAAGCCCGGTCGGTGGCACAGCCACCGACCGGCTTCTGTGCTACCCACGAGCGGTTCCCGCGGGCACCACACCGTAGGCGTCAGTTCGCGTAGTCCCCCACCAGCTCGGCGCCGCTCTCCTTGTCGCCGCGCCCGGTGATCTCGCCGGCCACCCAGGCCTCGACGCCCCGGTCGGCCAGCGTCGCGAGGGCCACCTCGGTGGACTCCTCCGGCACGATCGCCATCATGCCGACGCCCATGTTCAGCGTCTTCTCCAGCTCCAGGCGCTCCACGTTCCCGGTCCTGCCGACCAGGTCGAAGATCGCGCCCGGCGTCCAGGTGGTGCGGTCGACCACGGCGTGCAGACCGTCCGGGATCACGCGGGCCAGGTTGGCCGCGAGCCCGCCGCCGGTGATGTGGCTGAAGGCGTGCACATCGGCCGTGCGGGTCAGGGCCAGGCAGTCCAGCGAGTAGATCTTGGTGGGCTCCAGCAGCTCCTCGCCGAGGGTGCGGCCCAGCTCGGCCACCTCCGACTCCAGGGCCAGGCCCGCCGTGTTCAGCAGGACGTGGCGGACCAGGGAGTACCCGTTCGAGTGAAGGCCGGAGGCCGCCATGGCGATCACGGTGTCACCCTTGCGGATGCGATCCGGGCCGAGCAGCCGGTCGGCCTCCACGACGCCCGTACCGGCGCCCGCGACGTCGAAGTCGTCCTCGCCGAGCAGACCCGGATGTTCGGCCGTCTCACCGCCCACCAGGGCGCAGCCGGCCAGCACACAGCCCTCCGCGATGCCCTTGACGATGGCGGCGACCCGCTCGGGGTGGACCTTGCCGACGCAGATGTAGTCGGTCATGAACAGCGGCTCGGCGCCGCACACCACGATGTCGTCCATGACCATGGCGACCAGGTCGTGGCCGATGGTGTCGTAGACGCCCAGGCGGCGGGCGATGTCCACCTTGGTGCCCACGCCGTCGGTGGCGGAGGCGAGCAGGGGGCGCTCGTAGCGCTTGAGGGCGGAGGCGTCGAAGAGTCCGGCGAAGCCGCCGATGCCGCCGAGGACCTCGGGGCGCCGGGTCTTCTTGACCCACTCCTTCATCAGCTCGACGGCGCGGTCGCCCGCCTCGATGTCGACGCCCGCCGCTGCGTAGCTGGCACCAGTTGTCTCAGACATGACTGTGAGAGCTTTCGTGTCGTACTGCGGGGGTGTTACGGGCGACGGATCGCGTCGGCCGCGGCCGTCTCTGCGGGGCCGGCCGCCAGCTCGGTCTCCAGCAGCTGCTTGCCGAGCAGCTCCGGGTCCGGCAGCTCCATCGGGTACTCGCCGTCGAAGCAGGCGCGGCACAGGTTCGGCTTCGCGATGGTGGTCGCGTCGATCATGCCGTCGATGGAGATGTAGGCGAGCGAGTCGGCGCCGAGGCTGGTGCCGATCTCGTCGATCGTCATGCCGTTGGCGATCAGTTCCGCGCGGGTGGCGAAGTCGATGCCGAAGAAGCAGGGCCACTTCACCGGCGGCGAGGAGATGCGGATGTGCACCTCGGCGGCGCCCGCCTCGCGGAGCATGCGCACCAGGGCGCGCTGGGTGTTGCCGCGCACGATCGAGTCGTCCACGACCACCAGGCGCTTGCCCTTGATGACTTCCTTGAGCGGGTTGAGCTTCAGCCGGATGCCCAGCTGGCGGATGGTCTGCGAGGGCTGGATGAAGGTGCGGCCCACGTAGGCGTTCTTGACCAGTCCGGCGCCGAACGGGATGCCCGAGGCCTCCGCGTAGCCGATGGCGGCCGGGGTGCCCGACTCCGGGGTCGCTATCACCAGGTCGGCCTCGACCGGGGCCTCCTTGGCGAGCCGGCGGCCCATCTCCACGCGGGAGAGGTACACGTTCCGGCCGGCGATGTCGGTGTCCGGACGGGCCAGGTACACGTACTCGAAGACACAGCCCTTGGGCTTTGCTTCCGCGAATCGTGAGCTGCGCAGGCCGTTCTCGTCGATGGCGACGAACTCGCCCGGCTCGATCTCGCGGACGAAGCTGGCGCCGCAGATGTCCAGGGCGGCGGACTCGGAGGCGACCACCCAGCCGCGCTCCAGGCGGCCGAGGACCAGCGGGCGGATGCCCTGGGGGTCACGGCCGGCGTAGAGGGTGTGCTCGTCCATGAAGACGAGCGAGAAGGCGCCCCGGACCTTCGGGAGGACCTGCTGCGCGGCCTCCTCGATGGTCAGCGGCTTGCCGTCCTCGTCGACCTGGGCGGCGAGCAGCGCCGTCAGCAGGTCGGTGTCGTTGGTGGCCGCGACCCGGCTGGAGCGGCTGTTGTTCTCGTTCGGGAGTTCGGCGACCATCTCGGCGAGCTGCGCCGTGTTGACCAGGTTGCCGTTGTGGCCGAGCGCGATCGAGCCGTGCGCGGTGGCGCGGAACGTCGGCTGGGCGTTCTCCCAGACGGAGGCACCGGTGGTCGAGTAGCGGGCGTGTCCGACCGCGATATGACCCTGGAGGGAGCCGAGAGAGGTCTCGTCGAAGACCTGGGAGACCAGGCCCATGTCCTTGAAGACGAGGATCTGGGAGCCATTGCTGACCGCGATTCCCGCGGATTCCTGACCCCGGTGCTGGAGGGCGTAGAGCCCGAAGTACGTGAGCTTTGCGACCTCTTCACCCGGAGCCCAGACACCGAAGACGCCACACGCGTCCTGGGGGCCTTTCTCTCCGGGGAGCAGGTCGTGATTGAGTCGACCGTCACCACGTGGCACAGCACCGAGTGTAGGCGAGATCGACCACTGGTCCGAATTGGGGATACGCGGTCGTAACGGCCGACCGGTTTACGGATCATCTTGTCGTTTTCCGCGTCAGCGCAGGTCAGCGCGGCGTGTCCGCCGTCACTCGGGATTTTCGCCGGTCGCCCGCGACGCCCCGCGGGGCGGTTTGGCCGGATGCGTGAGTGAGGTGTCGCACATCATTGTGGCGTGCTGCGGGTGAGGTTGACGTGGTCCCCGTGACTCGTGGTGAGCGTGAGCTTGCCGTGGCCGGGCACGCCGGTGAGCGTCCGGCCGCCGAGCAGCCCGCCGAGCAGCCGCTCGAAGGCCATCCGGGCGGTGTCGCAGGCCATCTTGGTGGTGCGCAGCCGCCCGAAGGTGACGCGGTCGCCGTGCACGGTGGCCGGGGCGCTGAAGCTGTTGCACCCGAGGTTGCCGGCGGCGGTTCCGTCGTCGCGCAGGAGCAGCCGGGCGGCGGCGGGCGCGGGGTGCGTCGCGCCCTGGGCGGTGACGCTCACGACGCGCCATTCGACGCCGGTCAGGGGTTCGTCCGCGGTCACCGCTCCACTGTGCGCGGGCGCAGCGCCACAGGCCACCGCCAGGGGCAGGAGAAGGGCGAGGACAGCGGTCGCTTTCATCCGTTTCATACGGATACGACGGCCGGTCGCCCCCACCGGTTCCCCCGGCTCTCCTCGCTCCCTCAGGACATGACCGGCAGCAGCCCCCCGATGTCGGCCCGCTCCCCGCTCGCGCTGACCTTGGCGTCGTCCACCGCCGTCCGCCAGTCCAGCCGCCCGGTGGCGAGCCGTACCCATGTCAGCGGGTCGGTCTCCACCACGTTGGGCGGGGTGCCGCGGGTGTGCCGGGGCCCCGCCACGCACTGCACCACGGCGTACGGCGGCACGCGCACCTCCGTGGACCCGCCGGGCGCCTTCGCCGCGAGCGCGTCGGCGAGCAGCCGGGTGGTGGCGGCCAGCGCCTGCCGGTCGTACGGCACGTCGAGCCCCGGTACGGCCGCGTTCAGGTCGTCGGTGTGCACGACGAGTTCGACGGCTCGGGTGACCAGGTAGTCGTCCAGGGAGAGGGCGCCGGCGTTGGTCGTCAGCAGCCGGCTGCCGGGGTGCTCGGCGAGCAGACCGCGCAGGGACGCGTCGACGTCCGCGAGGTAGGCGTCGAGGTCGGGATGTTCGGCGGCGAGGTTCCGGGTGAACGCGTCGATGGCCGCGGAGTTGGCGGCGGTGGCGAACGGCCAGTCCAGCAGTACGGCGTCCGCCCTGGCAGGCTCGGGCAGCGCGAGCGCCCGGTGCACGGCCGTCAGCGCCATCCCGATGTGCACGACCAACTCCCGCACGGACCAGCCCGCCAGCCGGGTCTCCCCCGCCAACTGCTCCTCGTCGAGCCCGCGTACGGCGTCCCGCACCGCACCGAACTGACCGAGGACCGCGGCACGGGTCCGGACGGGATCGTAGGTACGGGCGCGCTTCTTGGCCTGGGGCATGGCGGGAGCTTATGCGCACTCACCCGTGTGGGTGAGCACCGGCGGAATCCACGCCGCGCGGCCGGGGACGGGCAACACTGGCTTCCGCCTGGAAGGGGGCGCGGCATGACGGGCAGGGGCGAGGGCACGACTCAGATGTCGGTGGAGGAGTTCGAGACGATCGCCGCCGCCGCTCCCGAGACCGTCACGTTGGAGTTCATCGGCGGGCGGCTCGAAGTCAAGAAGATGGCGGACGGAGATCACGACACCATCGTGACCTGGCTTGCACGGCGCTGTATGCAGGCGAGGCCCGACCTGGACCTGTACCAGGGTCGAGGACTTCAGGTGGAGGCATACGGGGACGGCCGGGCGAGGCCCGATGCGCTGCTCGTACCGGAAGGCCACTTCGCGGGGCACAGTGAGTGGGCCGGACCTGAGGGCGTGCTCATGGTCGTCGAGGTCACCTCGTACGACTCGGACACCGACCGGCGGGACCGGCACGAGAAGCCGACCGCGTACGGGCAATCAGGAATCCCGCTGTATCTCTTGATCGACCGGGACGCCCGCACCGTGACCGTGCACAGCAACCCTGACCGGCAGATCGGTGGCTACCGCGATGTCCACACGGCGAAGTTCGGGGAGAAGGTGCTCGTCCCCGGCCCGATGGACATCGAGCTGGACACGGAGATCCTCAACAACTACGTCCGCTGAACTTTCACGAGAGACCCCCGCCCGGAAACCGAGTCCGGGCGGGGGTCTTCGTGGTCACGCCAGCAGCGAGGGGATCGTGCCCTCGTGGGCCTCGCGCAGGTCGGCCAGGGGGAGGGTGAACTCGCCCTGGACGTCCACCGCGTCGCCGTCCACGACGCCGATGCGGGTGGCCGGCAGGCCGCGCGCGCCGCACATGTCGGTGAAGCGCAGCTCCTCCGAGCGGGGCACGGCCACCAGCGCACGGCCGGCCGACTCGGAGAAGAGGAAGGTGAACGCGTCCAGGCCGTCGGGGACGACGAGGCGCGCGCCCTTCCGGCCCAGCAGCGCCGACTCGACCACGGCCTGGATCAGACCGCCGTCCGACAGGTCGTGCGCGGAGTCGATCATGCCGTCGCGGGAGGCGGAGATCAGGATCTCGCCCAGCAGCCGCTCCCGCTCCAGGTCGACCGCCGGGGGCATGCCGCCCAGGTGGTCGTGGATCACCTGGGACCAGGCCGAGCCGCCGAACTCCTCGCGGGTGTCGCCGAGGAGGTAGAGCAGCTGGCCCTCCTCCTGGAAGGCGACCGGGGTGCGACGGGCGACGTCGTCGATCACGCCGAGGACCGCGACGACCGGCGTCGGGTGGATCGCCGCCTCGCCCGTCTGGTTGTAGAGCGAGACATTGCCGCCGGTCACCGGGGTGCCGAGCTGCCGGCAACCGTCCGCGAGGCCGCGTACCGCCTCCGCGAACTGCCACATCACCGCCGGGTCCTCGGGCGAGCCGAAGTTCAGGCAGTCGGAGACGGCGAGGGGCTTGGCGCCCGTCGTGGCCACGTTCCGGTACGCCTCGGCCAGGGCCAGCTGGGCGCCGGTGTACGGGTCCAGCTTGGCGTAACGGCCGTTGCCGTCCGTCGCGATGGCGACACCGAGGCCGGTCGACTCGTCGATGCGGATCATGCCCGAGTCCTCGGGCTGCGCCAGCACCGTGTTGCCCTGCACGAAGTGGTCGTACTGCTGCGTGATCCACTTCTTGGACGCCTGGTTCGGGGACGCCACCAGCTTCAGGACCTGCTCGCGCAGCTCCTCCGCAGTCGCCGGGCGGGGCAGCTTGCCCGCGTCGTCCGCCTGGAGCTCGTCCTGCCAGGAGGGGCGCGCGTACGGGCGCTCGTAGACCGGGCCGTCGTGCGCGACCGTGCGCGGGTCGACGTCCACGATCTTCTCGCCGTGCCAGAAGATCTCCAGCCGGTCGCCGTCGGTCACCTCGCCGATGACCGTGGCGATGACGTCCCACTTCTCGCAGATCTCCAGGAAGCGCCCGACCTTCGCCGGCTCCACGACCGCGCACATGCGTTCCTGCGACTCGCTCATGAGGATTTCCTCGGGCGAGAGCGTCGAGTCGCGCAGCGGGACGTCGTCCAGGGTCACCCGCATGCCGCCGGAGCCGTTGGACGCCAGCTCGCTGGTGGCGCAGGAGAGTCCGGCCGCGCCCAGGTCCTGGATGCCGACGACCAGCTTCTCCCGGAACGCCTCCAGGGTGCACTCGATGAGGAGCTTCTCCTGGAAGGGGTCGCCGACCTGCACCGCGGGGCGCTTGGAGGGCTTGGCGTCGTCGAAGGTCTCGGACGCGAGGATCGAGGCGCCGCCGATGCCGTCGCCGCCGGTCCGGGCGCCGTACAGGATGACCTGGTTGCCCGCGCCGGAGGCCTTGGCGAGGTGGATGTCCTCGTGCCGCATCACACCGATGGCACCGGCGTTGACCAGCGGGTTGCCCTGGTAGCAAGCGTCGAAGACGACCTCGCCGCCGATGTTGGGCAGGCCCAGGCAGTTGCCGTAGCCGCCGATGCCCGCGACCACGCCCGGCAGGACGCGCTTGGTGTCGGGGTGGTCGGCCGCGCCGAAGCGCAGCGGGTCGACCACCGCGACCGGGCGGGCGCCCATCGCGATGATGTCGCGGACGATGCCGCCGACGCCCGTGGCCGCGCCCTGGTAGGGCTCCACGTACGAGGGGTGGTTGTGCGACTCGACCTTGAAGGTGACCGCGTAGCCCTGGCCGACGTCCACCACGCCGGCGTTCTCGCCGATGCCGACGAGCAGCGCGTCCGACTCGGGCGCCTTCTCGCCGAACTGGCGCAGATGGACCTTGGAGGACTTGTACGAGCAGTGCTCGGACCACATGACCGAGTACATGGCGAGTTCCGCGCCGGTCGGGCGGCGGCCGAGGATCTCCACCACCCGCTCGTACTCGTCCTTCTTCAGGCCGAGTTCGGCCCAGGGCAGCTCGGCGTCGGGGGTCGCGGCCGCGTGCTCGACCGTGTCCAGAGGCGTCCGGCTCATGCGTTGACCAGCTTCTTGAGGATCGAGGTGAAGAAGGGGAGGCCGTCGGTGCGGCCCGAACCGATCAGCGGCTCGACGGCGTGCTCAGGGTGCGGCATCAGGCCGACGACATTGCCCGCCTCGTTGGTGACGCCGGCGATGTCGTTGAGCGAGCCGTTCGGGTTGACGTCCAGGTAGCGGAAGACGACGCGGCCCTCCGCCTCCAGCTTGTCGAGCGTGTACGGGTCGGCGACGTACCGGCCGTCCATGTTCTTCAGCGGGATGTGGATCTCCTGGCCCCGGCGGTAGTCGCCGGTCCAGGCGGTCTCCGCGTTCTCCACCCGCAGCTTCTGGTCGCGGCAGATGAAGTGAAGGTGGTCGTTGCCCAGCATCGCGCCCGGCAGCAGGTGGGCCTCGGTGAGGACCTGGAAGCCGTTGCAGATGCCGAGGACCGGGAGGCCGGCCTTCGCCTGCTCGATGACCGTGTCCATGACCGGCGAGAAACGGGAGATGGCGCCGGCGCGCAGATAGTCGCCGTAGGAGAAACCGCCGGGCAGGACCACGGCGTCGACCTGCTTGAGGTCCTTGTCCTTGTGCCACAGGGCGACCGGTTCGGCGCCCGCGAGACGGATCGCGCGCTGGGTGTCCCGGTCGTCCAGGCTCCCCGGGAAAGTGACGACGCCAATACGAGCGGTCACTTCGCCGCCTCCGCGACTTCCGCGCCCTCTTCCACCTTGACGGTGAAGTCCTCGATCACGGTGTTGGCGAGGAAGGATTCCGCGAGATCGCGGATGCGGGCGAGCGCGGCCTCGTCGACCGGGCCGTCAACTTCCAGTTCGAAACGCTTTCCCTGACGGACGTCCGAGATCCCTTCGAATCCCAGGCGCGGCAGCGCACGCTGGACCGCCTGGCCCTGGGGGTCGAGGATCTCCGGCTTGAGCATGACGTCGACTACGACGCGTGCCACTGGCACTCCCGATGTGTGGTGCTGAGCAGGTTCCTTCAGACTACCCGCACAAAATTTCTACGCGGGTAGAGTTGGAGGAAACTACGTGAGGCGCATCACGATCGGGTGTCGGAGACCGGCGGCCGTGAAAAGTTCTGGGAAAGTTCGACGGGCCGTCCGCAACCCCTATTGCCTTCGGACACGCGGACGGATTTAGTCGGGCTTCACTTTGCATTGCCGGGCACTGTACAAATGAATTGGCAATAGCCGATACTCGGCACGTCAACGCCGGTGAGCTGTATCGACGTGCCGCACGAAGGGACCGATATTCGTGGCGCAAAAGGTCGTGGTCACTCTCTTCGACGACATCGACGGCTCGGAAGCGGCGGAAACGATCGCCTTCGGACTCGACGGCAAGTCGTACGAGATCGACCTGAACGAAACCAACGCCAAGAAACTGCGCAAGGCGCTCGCGCCGTACGTCGAGGCCGGCCGCAAGCGGTCGCGCTCCGGCAAGGCGTACAAGCAGACCGAGGTGGCGCCCGACCCGGCGGCCGTCCGCGCCTGGGCCCAGGCCAACAAGATGGACGTGCCCGCGCGCGGGCGCATCCCCAAGAAGGTCTACGAGGCGTTCAGCAGCGCGCAGTGAGGCGTGACAGGGCCCGCGAAGGGGCGGTCTCCAGGGTCCGTCAGCGGGCCCTGGAGACCGTGCACTTGGGGCCGTACGGGGGTGCCCGGACGGTGTGCGGGCGGCGCGCGGACGGCCGGTGGGGGAGCCGACTTGCGCTACCCCCCTGCTGATCAGCTAATGTCTGAGACACGCCGAGGGGCGAGGCCGAAAGGCCGAAACCCCGAGGATCGTGCGGGTGTAGTTCAGTAGTAGAACATCCCCCTTCCAGGGGGAAGGCGCAGTGTGCGATTCCTGTCACCCGCTCTGGCACCGGCCGTCCGGACCACTCTTGTGGATCAGGTAGGCTGGTGCTCGCACCGATCGGTGGGAGCCGATCGGCAGCAGTGCGGACGTAGCTCAGTTGGTAGAGCGCAACCTTGCCAAGGTTGAGGTCGCGAGTTCGAGCCTCGTCGTCCGCTCCAAGGGAAAGCCCCGGTCTTCGCGACCGGGGTTTTTTCGTGCGCCGGGAAGTGGCATCGGAACCCCGCTGACATTTGTCATGCCGGCCGATGACATCCCGCACTGCCGGCCGCCCCCGCCCGCCGGGACGCTGAAGGCATGGACATCCCAGGGCACGATCGCGTGATCGAGGTCAGCGGCCTCACACGTGCCTACCGCGGCGGATTCGAGGCCGTGCGCTCAATCGGCTTCTCCGTGGCGCGCGGGGAGATCTTCGCGCTGCTCGGCACCAATGGCGCGGGCAAGACCTCCACCATGGAACTCCTCGAAGGGCTCGCCGCGCCGACCCGCGGCGAGATCAGGGTCCTCGGCCGTGATCCCTACCGCGAACGGGCCGCCGTACGCCCCCTAACCGGCGTACTGCTCCAGGAGGGCGGCTTCCCCGCCGAGCTGACCGTCGCCGAGACGGTCCGGATGTGGGCGGGCTGCACCAGCGGGGCGCGCCCCGGCGACCGGGTGCTGGCGCGGGTGGGACTCGACGACCGGCGCGGGGTGCGGGTCAAGCAGCTGTCCGGCGGCGAACGGCGCCGCCTCGACCTCGCGCTCGCCCTGCTCGGCGACCCCGAGGTGCTCTTTCTGGACGAGCCGACGACCGGTCTGGACGCCGAAGGCCGCCGCGACACCTGGGAGTTGGTGCGCGCGCTGCGCGACGCCGGTACGACCGTGCTGCTCACCACGCACTACCTGGAGGAGGCCGAGAACCTGGCCGACCGGCTCGCCATCCTGCACGCCGGCCGGATCGCGGCCGCCGGCACCCCGGCCGAGGTCACCGCGGGGCGCCCGTCCCGGATGTCGTTCCGGCTCCCGGAGGGCTACCTGCCCGGCGATCTGCCCCCGCCGGCCGCGCTCGGCGTCTGCGGCCACGCGCACGAGGGCCGGACCGTGCGCCTGAGCACCACCGACCCCCAGCGGACCGCGACCGGCGTCCTCGCCTGCGGCCTACGCGGTTACCGCGAGGCCGACCTAGGCGCCGAACTCGCGGGCGCGCGGGGTGTGTTGGAGGCCGCCGGGATCGAGTGCGAGGTGCGCGCGGCGCCGGCCGGGCTGCCCGCCGGGGTGCAGTCGGCGCTCGGCTGGGTGGTGCGGGAGGCGACCACCAATGTGCTGCGGCACGGGGACGCGCGGCGGTGTGCGGTGGGGCTGGCGGTGCGCGAGGGGCGGGCGGTGCTGATGGTGGAGAACGACGGGGTGCCGGCCGGCGGAGCCGACACCGGTGGCGGGTCGGGGCTCGCCGGGCTGCGGGAGCGGCTCGCGGTGGTGGCCGGGACGCTGACGGTGGAGAACGACGGGGCGCCGGCCGACGGAGCGGACACCGGTGGCGGGTCGGGGCTCGCCGGGCTGCGGGAGCGGCTCGCGGTGGTGGCCGGGACGCTGACGGCCGGGGCCGCGGGCGGGGACCGGTTGCGGCTGGTGGCCGAGGTGCCGCTGCCGGCGGGGGCGCCACGCGAGGCGCGGGAAGTGAGTGACGTCACGTCATGAGTGATCCGGTACGGCTGCTGCTCGCCGACGACGAGCACCTGATCCGGGGCGCGCTGGCCGCCCTGCTCTCGCTGGAGGACGCTCTGCTGGTGGTCGCGGAGGCCGCCACCGGCCCCGAGGCGCTGGCGATGGCGCGGGCGCACGCGCCCGATGTGGCGGTGCTGGATCCCCAGATGCCGGGCGCGGACGGTGTGAGGGTCGCCACATCCCTGCGGGCCGAACTGCCCGGCTGCCAGGTGCTGATCGTCACCGGGCACGGGCGGCCGGGGCATCTGAAGCGGGCGCTCGCGGCGGGGGTGCGCGGGTTCGTGCCGAAGACGGTCAGCGCGCGGCGGCTGGCCGAGATCATCCGGACCGTGCACGCCGGAAGCCGTTATCTGGACCCGGAATTGGCCGCCGACGCGATCGCCGCCGGGGACTCCCCGCTGACCGCGCGGGAGGCGGAGGTGCTGGAGCTGGCCGCCGACGGGGCGCCGGTCGCGGAGATCGCCGAGCGGGCCGCGCTGTCCCCCGGCACCGTGCGCAACTACCTCTCCTCGGCCGTCACCAAGCTCGGCGCCGAGAACCGGCATACGGCGGTGCGTCTCGCGCGCGAGCGGGGTTGGGTATAGTAGCTGTCGCGCCACGGCGCACTGCGGACGTAGCTCAGTTGGTAGAGCGCAACCTTGCCAAGGTTGAGGTCGCGAGTTCGAGCCTCGTCGTCCGCTCCGCAGAGAAGGCCCCGGTCCACTGGACCGGGGCCTTCTTCGTGTCTCTAGGACCAGCTGGTGCCGGTCAGACGCTCGTACGCCTCCAGGTACTTGGCGCGGGTGCGCTCCACCACCTCGTGCGGCAGCGGCGGCGGGGGCTGCTCGCTCCTGCGGTCCCAGCCGGACTCCGGGGAGGTCAGCCAGTCGCGCACGAACTGCTTGTCGTACGACGGCTGCGCCCGCCCCGGCTGCCACTGGTCGGCCGGCCAGAAGCGGGAGGAGTCCGGGGTGAGCACCTCGTCGGCGAGGACGAGCGTGTCCCCGTCGTAGCCGAACTCGAACTTGGTGTCCGCGAGGATGATGCCCCGCTCGCGGGCGATGTCGCGGGCCCGCGAGTAGACGGCGAGGGTGGCCTGGCGCAGCCGGGCGGCGGTGTCCGCGCCGACCTGGCGGGCGACCTCCTCGTAGGACACGTTCTCGTCGTGCTCGCCGACCTCGGCCTTGGTGGCCGGGGTGAAGATCGGGGCGGGCAGCTCGGAGCCGTCGACGAGGCCCTCGGGGAGGGCGAGGCCGCACACGGTCCGGGACTCGCCGTACTCCGCCAGGCCCGAACCGGTGAGGTAGCCGCGGGCCACGCACTCGACCGGGACCATCCTCAGCGACCTGCAGATCAGGGTCCGGCCCGCCCAGTCGGCGGGGGCGCCCGCGGGCAGTTCCTCGGAGATCACATGGTTCGGGGCCAGGTCGCGCAGCTGGTCGAACCACCACAGGGAGAGCCGGGTGAGGACCCGGCCCTTGTCGGGGATTTCCGTGGGCAGCACCCAGTCGTAGGCGGAGATGCGGTCGCTGGCGACCATCACGAGGTCGCCCGCCTCGTTCCGGTACAGGTCCCGCACCTTTCCGGTGTGCAGGTGCACCAGGCCCGGAACCTGGATCGGCTCGGGCTTTTCTACGAATCCGGACACGGTTCCTCCCCGTGGTTCTGTCCAACTGCCTCGATTCTCCCTTACGGGGGTGTCCGGTTCCGGCCAGGGGTCGGCCGGGGTCCTGTCGGGCCCGGTCGCCGGCTCCTCAGTCGCGTTTGCAGATGCGGTCCAGGAGGTTGGCCGTGGCCCGCTGGATACGGGGGTCCACATGGCCGGGGCGGTCCAGGGCCGGGGACCAGGCGAAGGTGCCGGAGGCGAACACCCAGGCGCCGGACGGGGCCCGGTACAGGGAGGTCTCCTGGTGGCGCGGGGTGCCGCCGGCGTCGGTGTAGGGGGAGTGGGCGAGCAGGATGCGCTCGTCGTGGGCGGGCAGCGCGGTGCGCGGGAAGTACCGGTCGGCCTCGCCCGCGACCAGGCCGGGGATCTCGTCGCCCTCGTACGCCCCGGTGGCCTCCCACAGCCAGTGGCCCGCGTTGCGCACGATCAGCGGGCACGGTTCGGGCACCCGGCCCGCGTACTGGATGCCGATCAGCTCCTGTTCGGGGCGGTCGATCTCCCGCCACAGCACCGGCTTGCCGGGGCCCTTGCGCTTGCGGCAGGTCAGCAGCCGGTCCGGCGTCCCGGACGGCGAGGGCCCCAACTCGACCTGCCAGTACATGGTGTTGGCGGAGAGGAAGACCAGCGAGGTGCCGTGGTCTCGGGCCCGCTCGGCGGCGCGGCGCATGGGCCCCGTCCAGTACTCGTCGTGGCCGGGGAAGATCAGGCCCCGGTAGCGGGTGGGGTCCACCCGGCCGGCGTGCAGATCGCGGGCGTCGGCGTAGGCGAGGTCGTAGCCGTAGCGCTCGGCCCAGCGGATGACGTCGTAGGCGTGCCCGACGTGCAGCGGCAGGCCCGCGCCCGCGTACGGCCGGTCGAAGGAGACCGTGGTCGCCGCGTCGGCCTCGCCGAGCAGCGCGCCCTGTTCGTCCCAGGCGTGGTAGAGGCTGGCGCCGGTGTGCCCGTCCTCCGGGTACAGGTTGTACGCCTGCCACGTCACGTCGGGCAGCAGCAGGAGCAGATCGGCCGGGCGGTCGTCGCGGACCGTGAACGGCACGTGGGAGCGGTAGCCGTCGGCGGTGGTCAGCACGGCCACATAGGCGCCGATGCTCCAGTGGGAGGGCACCTGGAGGCGCCAGGACAGCCACCAGTGGTGGCAGGAGACCGTGCGGTCGGCGGCCAGCGGCGGGGGCTGCACGATGCCGGACAGCCGGGGGCTGGTGGTGATCTTGGCGGCGCCGTCGCCCGCGTAGTGGCCGATCCGGTAGATGTCGACGGAGAACTCCTGCGGCGGGTCGACCGTGATGTGGAAGTCGATCGCCTCGCCGGGCGCGACCGCGCCGGTGGCGGTGAAGCCCTTGATCTGGCGGTGCACGTCGTCGGCGGAGCGGGGGCCGCCCGGTGTGGTGCGCGGCGCGGGAATGCGCACATCACCGCGGGTGTGCTGCTGGGGCACGGCGTCCACGTACCAGGGCACGACGTGGCCGGTGTCGTCGAAGTACGTCTCGCTGCCGCGCAGCCAGGGCACGGGGCCCAGGCCGAAGGGATCCGTGACGGCGTGCGCGATCGCTCCGGACTCCCAGCGGCGGATGTGGTCCGAGGCCATGGTCGCTCCCCTCCCCGAGCCCCCCGATTCCTGTGGTGGGTGGTGCTCGCGGTGCTCGGCCGTGCTGTCGTATGTCGCATGCCTTTGCCAGGTGCGTGATGGGTACCAGCACATCACATAACGCACGGGCTCGGTCACTATTCGTTGCGAATTGACCTGAAGTGGAAGCTGGGGCTCCCGTTGAGCGAGGCGGCTCGGCTGTCAGACGAGGCGTATCGGCTTCTCGGGGCGTATCCCCGCGGCGGCCAGCCAGTCGCGCAGCGGGCCCGGATCGCCCTCCTCGATCAGGCTCAGCACGCGGGGGGTCAGGTCGGCCACCCGCTCGCCGTGCAGCAGCAGGGAGGGGCCGTCCAGCCAGTCCAGCGCCGGGACCGCGCCCGCGGTGTCGACGGCGGCGCAGCACACCATCGCCGTGACGTGGTCGGTCAGGAGTTCGCGGGCGGTGCGCGGGGGCTGGAGGGGGACGAGGGGCAGCGCGCCGCCGTCCCACAGGGTGCTGGGCGGGCTCTGGCCCGCGGCGGTGGCGCCCCGCGGCACGGCGCTCTCCTCACGGGCCACCTCGGCGCTGAGACCGGCGGCGAGGGCGGCGCTGCGTTCGGTGCCGGGGTCGTCCTCGTCGGGATCGGCGTCGGGATCGGTCACGGGTCCGGCGCCGGGGGTGGGGGTGGGGGTGGGTGTGGCGTCGGGGGTGGGGGGTGCGTCGGGAGCGTCGAGCAGGTCGTCGGCCGCCGGGAGGGCCGGGCGGGGGTCCTGGGCCGGGCGGCTGGCCGGGGCGGGGTGCGCGGGGACGAGGGCGGTTCCGGGGGCGGTCGTCGCCGGGTCGCCGGGGCAGCCGGGGGTGTCGGGTACGGCGGACTCGCCGGGGGCGGTCGTCGCCGGGTCGCCGGGCTCGCGGGGGGAGTCGGTGGCGCCGGGGGTGTCGGTCTCGCCGGGGGCGTCGGCGGGGGCCGTGGGCTCGGCGAGGTGGTCCAGGATCCGGGCCAGGGTGGGGGCGGCGGTGTGCCGCGCGGGGCGGGCGGCGAGGGAGTCCAGGACGCGGTGCAGCCGGGCCGCGTCGGCGCGCCAGGTGCGGTCCACGACCTCCTCCGGGTACGACTGCCAGTCCACCGGCGCCCACTCGGCGCGGGGTCCGGCGGGGCCGCCGTGGAAGAGGCGCGCGGCGAGCAGCGAGGTGGCTTCGTCCACGCTGCCGGGCTCCTCCAGCAGATCGCAGGCGGGCCGCTCGCCGAGGCGGGAGGTGAAGCCCTCGGCCAGCCGGTCGCGCCGGGACAGCTCGGTGAGCGCAGCCACCACGCCCGCGTCCAGCCGGGAGGGCCAGCGGCCCATCCGCCAGGCGGGCAGGGCGACTCGGGTCAGCAGCCGGTCCCAGCCCGCGTACGCGAGGCCGACCTGTTCCTGGGCGACGATCCGCAGTCCGTAGTCCACCGACTGCGCCCGCTCGGCGGCCGCCGCGGCGACCCCGCGCTCCAGCTGCGCGGCGTGCTCACGGCAGGCGCCCAGCAGCAGCCGGGCCACCCGGCCGAGGACCGCGCGCGCCCCGCGGGCCAGCGGCCCCCGGCCCGGCGTGGCGGCGATGGCCAGGGTGGCGTCGAGCCCGCGCACGAAGCGCCGGGCGGCGGCTATGTCGGGGTGGGCCGAGGGGCCCGTACCGGCCACGACCGGGGCGATGACCGCGCGCAGCTCGCCGACCCGCATCCACCACAGGAACGGGGAGCCGATGACGAGGACCGGCGCGACGGGGGCCCGGCGGGGGCGGCGCCCCTCACCCGGTATGTCCGTCTCACCGGGGGCCGGCCGTGCGGGCGGGCCGTGCGCCGCGTGCGTCCGGTCCTCCAGCCAGCTGTCGCAGTCGGGGGTGAGGGCTATGGCGGAGGGCGCCGGGACGTCCAGCCGCTCGGCGAGGTCGCGGACCATTCGGTACAGGTCCGGGGCGGACTCCTCGGCGACCGGGACCGTGGGGCTCATGGCGGGGCGGGCGCGGGTGAGGACCAGGGCGATGCCGGCGGTGGCCAGCAGGACGAGGACCGCGAGGACGCCCACGGCCCAGCGGGCGGTGTCCCAGCCGGGACCGACCAGATGGCCCGTGGCCGCGCCGGCCAGCAGGATCACCTCCGCGGCCGCGGGCAGCACGGCCACGCCCAGGGCCCGGCCCCGGACCCGCAACACCGCGAGGGCCCGAGAGCGCGCGGCCTGCGCGCCCGCTTCCACACCGATTCCGCTCACGTGCCGACCTCACCCCCTCCCCTGCCGATGCCGTGCTGTGCTGGTGCTGCTCACTCCCCCACTGTGGCATCCGCCACTGACAACGCAATGCCGGTGGGCCAAGTGCGCAATGCCGGTGCGCCAAGTGCGTACGGCCGGTCCGCCAAGCGCCGGAACGCTTGCGCGGCACCCTAGTTGCGGCCCCGGCCCACGTCAGCAGGATGGACGATTGCTCACTCGATGGAATGGCTTTGGTCAGAGCTGGGTGACAGACAGCAAAGATCAGGCCCCGGATCGCCGGTCCGGGGCCTGCGGGGGTGAAACAGGAGATGGGAGGCGTCGGAGCGGCGCTCAGAGCGCCCCGGCGGCCGCCTTCGCCGCGATGTCCGTGCGGTGCTGCGCGCCGTCGAGCCGGATCCGGCCCACCGCCCGGTACGCCCGCTCGCGCGCCTCGGTCAGGTCCTTGCCGGTGGCGGTGACGGACAGCACGCGACCGCCCGCGCTGACGACCGCGTCGCCGTCCTGCCGGGTGCCGGCGTGCAGCACGTAGGCGTGCGGGGCGTCCTCGGCGGCGACCTCGGCCAGTCCGGTGATCGGGTCGCCGGTGCGCGGGGTGCCGGGGTAGTTGTGGGAGGCGACGACGACGGTGACGGCCGCGTCCTCGCTCCAGCGCAGCGGCGGCAGGTCGGCGAGGTTGCCGGTGGCGGCGGCCATCAGCAGCCCGGCCAGCGGGGTCTTCAGCCGGGCCAGCACGACCTGGGTCTCGGGGTCGCCGAAGCGGGCGTTGAACTCGATGACCCGCACGCCCCGGCTGGTGATCGCGAGACCGGCGTAGAGCAGCCCGGAGAACGGCGTACCGCGGCGCCGCAGTTCGTCCACCGTCGGCTGGAGCACGGTGTGCAGCACCTCCTCGACCAGCTTCGGGTCGGCCCACGGCAGCGGCGAATAGGCGCCCATGCCGCCGGTGTTGGGACCCTCGTCGCCGTCCAGGGCGCGCTTGAAGTCCTGTGCGGGCTGGAGCGGTACGACGGTCTCGCCGTCGGTGACCGCGAACAGGGACACCTCGGGGCCGTCGAGGAACTCCTCGATCACCACGCGCTCGCAGGTGGCCGCGTGCGCCGTGGCGGCGGCCGGGTCGGAGGTGACGACGACGCCCTTGCCGGCGGCGAGTCCGTCGTCCTTGACGACGTAGGGGGCGCCGAAGGCGTCGAGCGCGTGGGCGACCTCCTCGGCGGTGGTGCAGACGTACGACCGGGCGGTCGGTACCCCGGCCGAGGCCATGACGTCCTTGGCGAACGCCTTGGACCCCTCCAGCAGGGCGGCCTCGCCGGACGGACCGAACACCGGGATGCCGGCGGCGCGCACGGTGTCGGCGACGCCGGCGACCAGGGGGGCCTCCGGGCCGACGACGACCAGCTCGGCACCGAGGCGCTGCGCCAGGGCGGTCACCGCGGCGCCGTCGAGGGCGTCGACCTCGTGCAGCTCGGCGACCTCGGCGATGCCGGCGTTGCCGGGGGCGCAGTGCAGCGCGGTGACGTCGGGATCGAGGGACAGGGAGCGGCACAGGGCGTGTTCGCGGGCGCCGCTGCCGATGACGAGGACGTTCACGGGGTCAGCCTAATGGCAAGGTTGCCGAAGGCTGGGGGTCGGGGAAGTCGTATGTTCCTACAGGGGGGTGGGGTGGGGTGGGCAAGGTCGGCTCCGGTTGTTCGTCGGGTGCGGCTTGGCGGGTGCGGCGGGTCGTCGGGGGCGGCTCGGCAGGTGCGGCCGGTTGTCGGGTGCGGGGCCGTCGTGGCTGGTCGCGCAGTTCCCCGCGCCCCTAGGCAGTTGCCAGGGGGCGTCGGCTTCGAAGGGCCGGCAGATTGCGGCGGCTTGGCGGATGCGGCCCGTTGTCGGGTGCGCCGCCGTCGTGGTTGATCGCGCAGTTCCCCGCGCCCCTAGGCAGTTGCCAGGGGGCGTCGGCTTCGAAGGGCCGGCAGATTGCGGCGGCTTGGCGGATGCGGCCCGTTGTC
>NZ_JBWKES010000035.1:0-7625 GCF_056435325.1 Streptomyces sp. NPDC043952 | reverse complement strand
TGGGTGCGCCGCCGTCGTGGCTGGTCGCGCAGTTCCCCGCGCCCCTAAGGGGTTGCCGGGGACGTCGGCTTCGAAGGGGTCCTCGGTTCCTTGCCCCAGCAGTCCCTCGCCTCTCAGCGCGCCACAGCCTCGGCTCCCTGGCCTCGCTGGGCGCCCCACAGCCCCGGCCCCCGGCGCCTCGCGGCCTCGCCCTCACGCCCTCGGTGCCTCGTGCTCTCGCCCTTGACACCGCTGGTGCTCACTCGTTGGTGAACTCCTCCACCACCGTCGCGCCCAGTTCGCGGACGATCAGTTCGTGGCCGGAGAGGGCGGATTCGTCCAGGTCGGGGTCGTCGTCCTCGGGGATGTCGTCCTCGATGGAGACGGGGGGTGGCTCGGGGGCGGGGGGTCGGGGGGTGGTCGGGCCGGGTGCCGGGGAGGCGGGGCCGCCGGACGGGGGGGTGGAGGGCTGCGGGGCGGGCTGGGTGGGCGCGCTGGGGCGGGGCGCGGGCGAGGAGCCGTAGCCACCGCCGCCGGACGCGCCGCCACCGCCGTAACCGCCGCCGGGAGTACCCGAACCGCCGCCACCGCCGAAGCCCGGAGAGCCGCCCGGAGCCGGGGGTGCGGAGCCGCCGCCGGACGGGTCGACCAGCGACTCGATCTTCCACTGCACGTTGAACTGCTCGGCGAGCGCCGCCCGCAGCACGTCCTCGCTGCCGCTGCTCGCGAAGTTGTCACGCGCCCCGGCGTTCACGAAGCCGAGCTGGAGGGTGGTGCCGTCGAAGCCGGTGACCTGCGCGTTCTGGCTGAGCAGGATCCAGGTGAAGCGCCGGCGGTTCTTCACGGCCTCCAGGATGTTCGGCCAGAGCATGCGGGGGTCGAGGCCCCCGGCGGGGGCGGCCGCGGGGGGCTGGGGGGCCGGGGGCGCGGAGGTGGCGGGAGCGGGCGGGGCCGGCGGCTGGGGACCGGCCGAGGGGGCCTGCTGCTGCGGAGCGCCGGGCGCGGCAGCCGTGGGCCAGCCACCGGGGCGCCGTCCGCCTCCCGCGGGCGCGGCGGTGGGCCAGGCGCCGGGGGCGGCGGCGGCCGGGGCCGCGGCGGGAGTGGGAGCCGGAGCGGCCGGGGCCGGCTGCTCGGCGGGGGTGGGAGCAGGAGCGGGCGCCACCGGAGCGGCAGGCGTGGGTGCCGGGGCAGGCGTGGGCGCGGGCGCGGGCGGGGTCGTACCACCAGCCCCCGGACCGGAAACGGGACCTGGACCGGAAACGGGACCTGGACCGGAAACGGGACCTGGACCGGGGCCCACTCCACCCGGCCCCCCGGCCCCCCGTACCGCCGCACGTGCCGCCGCGGGGCCGCCGCCGGGTGGGACCATCGGGGCCGGGGCGCCGCCGTGGGCCTCCGGGCCGGGGACGTAGCCCATGGCGGGCGCGCCGGTGCCCGCGCTGAAGTGGACGCCGCGCTCGATGCGGTCGAGGCGGGCCATGAGGGAACGCTCGTCGCCGTAGGCGGCGGGGAGCAGGACGCGGGCGCAGATGAGTTCGAGCTGGAGGCGGGGCGAGGTGGCGCCGCGCATCTCGGTCAGGCCCTCGTTGACGAGGTCGGCGGCGCGGCTCAGCTCGGCGGCGCCGAAGGTCGAGGCCTGGGCCTGCATACGCTCCAGGACGTCGGCCGGGGCGTCGATGAGCCCCTTGTCGGCGGCGTCCGGCACGGCCGCGAGGATCACCAGGTCCCGGAGGCGTTCGAGCAGGTCGGCGACGAAGCGGCGCGGGTCGTTGCCGCCCTCGATGACGCGGTCGACGACCTCGAAGGCGGCCGCGCCGTCACCGGTGGCGAAGGCCTCGACGACGGAGTCGAGGAGGGAGCCGTCGGTGTAGCCGAGGAGGGCGGTGGCCATGGCGTACGTCACACCGTCCGCGCCCGCGCCGGCGAGGAGCTGGTCCATGACGGACATGGAGTCACGGACGGAGCCGGCGCCCGCGCGCACGACGAGCGGCAGCACGCCGTCCTCGACGGGGATGTCCTCCCGCTGGCACACCTCGCCGAGGTAGTCCCGCAGGGTGCCGGGCGGCACAAGCCGGAACGGGTAGTGGTGGGTCCGCGAGCGGATGGTGCCGATGACCTTCTCGGGCTCGGTCGTGGCGAAGATGAACTTGAGGTGCTCGGGCGGCTCCTCGACGACCTTCAGCAGGGCGTTGAAGCCGGCCGACGTGACCATGTGGGCCTCGTCGATGATGTAGATCTTGTACCGGCTGCCGGCGGGGCCGAAGAAGGCCTTCTCGCGCAGCTCACGGGCGTCGTCCACACCGCCGTGGGAGGCGGCGTCGATCTCGATGACGTCGATCGAACCCGGTCCGTTGCGCGCGAGGTCGCGGCAGGACTGGCACTCGCCGCACGGGGTGGGGGTGGGACCCTGCTCACAGTTGAGGCAGCGGGCGAGGATGCGCGCGCTGGTGGTCTTCCCGCAGCCACGCGGTCCGCTGAACAGGTACGCGTGATTGACCCGGTTGTTGCGCAGCGCCTGCTGCAACGGGTCGGTGACATGCTCCTGCCCGATGACCTCGGCGAAGGTCTCGGGACGGTAGCGGCGGTACAGCGCGAGAGACGACACGCTTACGAGGTTATAGGCGCCCACTGACAACCGGTCCCGCCGAAGCCCCGGCAACGCAGACGCCCCCCACGCACCCGCCAGAGCCGACCTACCCTTGCTGCCTTCCGGCCCTGGGGGAGTTCAGTCAGATAGCGCCGCGTGAGGGGCTACGCAGAGAGTACCCGATCCGGGCCTGCGGGAACGAGTTCGCGAGCACCCTCCTCGGTCATGTAATGTTCCGACCGGAGGATTCGCCTAGAGGCCTAGGGCGCACGCTTGGAAAGCGTGTTGGGGGCAACCCCTCACGAGTTCGAATCTCGTATCCTCCGCCATGGCTGACCAGCCGAAACGAAGGTCCCGACCGCTGAGTGGTCGGGACCTTCGTCGTTGCGTGGTCTCAGTTTTGGTCTCAGTTCCCAGCGCGGACGGCTGCGGACCTGAGCGGATGGGCTGTAGCGCCCGCCCCGTCGAACAGGTCACAGGGTCGAGCCCGGTCCTCTTTCAGCAGCCCACCGCGGCAGGGCAACCCGACGCTCCCGGCGTAAGCGCTGGCGGATCCGACCGGGCTCAATCCGGGCCAGGAGAGCCCGTGCCACCAGGACCCAATCGACATCCTCGACCTGCGATGACCACTCTGGCCCTAGTCAATCTGCCGAAAGTACGGCCCAATCGGCTCCGCTGGTCTGCTCAGTCGTACACAAGTTCTTGCAGATGCGGGTCGCTGACACCAGTCCACCCGTTGTAGCCAAAGCCTTCCTTGTCAGCCATCTGCACCAGAAGCTTCAGGCTCTCCTCCAGCAGCTCAGGGCTGCCATCGAAGAGCGTCTGGCGCATCCCAGCGTCGCGGGTGATAGCGACCAGTGCAGGCTCGGTGCGCTGTGTCATGTACCGAGCGAAATTCGTATAGAAGTTGCGAGTTGCCGCCTTACCCGTTGCCCCCATAACGACCAGCGCGCCGAGCGCATCGAACTGGCACAGGCTATTGAGCACGGCGTCGTCGTCAGGTGAGGCGTCAGGATGAAGGGCCGGCACTTCCCGGACCGTGTTGTGGGCTGCCGCGATCAGTCCCGAGCTGTGCGAAGCACCGGAGGCAAGTAGACCGGCGCGGGAAGCCGTCGTCAGCCCGTGGCGAAGCCAACTGCCGAACCAGTCGAAGCCCTGGTTGGTTCCCCGTCGGTCGGCGAGTATTCGGACCGCTGGCCACTCTTGTAGCCGAACGGCAAGACCGCCAAGCCCGTAGACCCGCTCCAGCACGGACAACCACAGGCGCGGCCCAGTGAGGGAATCTTGGGCGGACTCGGGAAGGTCGTTGCCGAGGTTGTAGATGGAGAGCAAGGAGTCCGTGCCCTTGGTGGCCCACTGCGTTCGCTCATGGACGAGGCTCAAGGCAGTGAAGCTGGCCACGCGATTCAGCAGGGTGGGCAGGTCTTCAGGCGTGGTGGTGAGAAGCTCTCGGGCCTGTGCCGGGGCGGACAGCAAGAACTGTCGAAGCGGGATGTCGTCCTCGGCGCGCAGGTACTCCAGCACCGCGGCCTCGAACACTTCCTGGTCCAGCTGCCAGGTGAGAGCCGAAACCGATCGTTGACGTACGTGCTGGGCAGCCGCTCCGATAGCTCCCTGGGCTTCGAGTTCCTGGCGCAGCTCCCGGCGCCAGGTCTCCTTACGAGACGCAATGGCCCGCTGCCACACGCCGACCACGTCACTCTGCTTCCACCGCTCACTGGAAGTGCCGTGTCGCACAAAGACGTCACCAGCACGAAAGACGGTGACCTGCTTCTTGCCGTCCTGGTAGGTGCCTTCAACCTGGAAGACACAACATCCATCCGCACTGGGAGCGACGTAGAGCAGAACGAGCCACTTGCCGTCGAGACAGTGGGCAGCCGTGTGCATCGTGAGCGTCGGGATGTACTTCTGCAGCTTGGGCCGCAGCGTCGCCTCGTCGAAGCCACGAGTCTGGTCCTCGGAAAGCCGACCGGTGGGGTTGCCGTGATCGTCAGCGCCGATGACGAGGTATCCGCCACTGGGCTCGGCCTGCATAGCCGCAACGTCCTTGGCGATATCCACCAGGTCACGCCGCTCAGACAAGTCGAGCGCTTCCTTGTAGTCGAGAGCTCTCTGCTCCGACGCCTCCGCCAACAGCTCCCGCAGCTTCTCCTCAGTCACCACAGGCTCTACAACCACAGCCACGCGCCAGCCCCCATCCGCACAGTCCAACCGCTGCATGTAAAGGGACTCATCCTAGGAGAACGGACGGGCTCAGAGCGTTCTTCGGCGAGCTCTCGTCGAGTCGGTCAGCCCTTAATGAATAGGTGATCAAGGTCATGTGCGGGACAGCTCGCAGAGCGGTACAAGGCCATCGAAAGAGCTATCTGAAAGTGGCTCGACGCCAACGCCACTCGTTCGTGGACGGAGTCCGTGGCCGGATTTCTCCCTAGTAGGGTCGGGAGCGTGACCACTCCTCTGCTCTCTGACACCGACCTGCACGCGCTTCCCGCCCTTCCCGCGGAGGCTGTGGAGCACGGCGAGGTCTTCACGCGACGCTGGGTGGTCGACCTGATCCTCGACCTCCTCGGCTACACGGCCGACAAGGACCTCTGTGACGCGCAGCTCGTCGAGCCGGCCTGCGGCACAGGTGCGTTCCTTGCCGCCGTCACCTCGCGAATCAGTGCCTCGTGCCGCACGCACAATCGCCCGCTCGAAGATGCGCTCGCAGCGGTCCGAGCTCTGGACCTACTGGATCGCAACGTGGCGCAGAGCCGTGTAGTCGTCGAGGAGCAGCTGGTGGAAGAGGGGTGGCAAACCGAGGAGGCCCGCCAGGTGGCAGCCGCCTGGGTCAAACAAGGTGACTACCTTCTCCAACCCGATGCAGACCACCGAGCCGACTACGTGGTCGGCAATCCTCCATACATCCGTCTGGAAGACGTCCCCGACGATCGGATGGCGGCCTACCGCAGAGCCTGCTCCACCATGGGTGGCAGAGCGGACATCTATGTCGGCTTCTATGAGGTCGCTCTGCGAAGCCTCAACCCCGGAGGGCGACTGGGCTTCATCTGCGCCGACCGCTGGATGCGGAACCAGTACGGCCGTCGGCTCCGCCAGCTGGTGACCAGCCACTTCAGCATGGACCTAGCCCTGGTCATGCACGACGTGGACGCTTTCGAAGATCAGGTTTCGGCCTACCCGGCGATCACGATCATCTCGAACCGGCCACAGGGCGAAGCAGTGGCAGCGGACACGACTCGGGCGTTCGGCAGAATCCAAGCCCGCGAGTTCGCCGACTGGCACGCAAAGCCCGCATCGGAGTCGGTCACCACTACGACGTTCCAAGCCGCCCGCATGCCGCACTGGTTCCCGGACGAGGACTCGTGGCCGGCGGCCTCGCCGGCCAGACTGGCGGTTCTGGAGGAACTCACCGAGCGTTTCCGGCTGCTGGAGGACGACAAGACCGGGACGCGTGTCGGTATCGGCATCGCCACTGGCGCCGACAAGGTCTTCCTCACGAAGGACCAGGACTTGGTCGAGAGCGACCGGCTGCTGCCCATGGCCATGGTCCGCGACACCACGAGCGGCACGCTCAACTGGAACGGTACGTACCTGGTCAACCCGTGGACGGCCGAAGGCGACTTGGTCGAGCTCTCCGCCTACCCGCGGCTCGCCGCGTACTTCGAGGAGCACGGGGCTGCCTTGCGGAAGCGCTACATCGCGGTCAAGCAGCCTAAGCGCTGGTTCAAGACGATCGATAAGGTCGATCACCGTCTGACGCGACGGCCCAAGCTGCTGTTTCCGGACATGAAGCTGACGATCCATCCGGTCCTGGATCAAGGCGAGTTGTACCCTCACCACAACCTGTACTTCATCGTCTCGGACCTCTGGGACATGCGGGTACTCGGTGGCCTACTGCTGTCCAAAGTCGCGGAAGCGTTCGTGGAGGCGTACGCGGTCAAGATGCGAGGGGGAACGCTCCGCTTCCAGGCGCAGTACCTCCGCAAGATCCGCGTGCCCCATCCGGAAGCAATCAGCGAGAGCGACAAGACCGCCCTAGCGGAAGCGTTCGACAAGCGCGACGTGAAGGCTGCCACGGAGGCCGCCCTGCGTGTCTACGGACTCGTCGAGCTGCCCGACTAGGGAGGGAACGGATCTTGACGGTCACCCGCCAAGACTTCGAGGACGCTATCGCTCAGTACTGGGGGGCCAAAGCGTCACAGAACGATCTTTCAGCCATCAAAAATGCTGTTGGTGCCGGCACCGCGGGATCTGTCCGCGGCGGCAAGCACTTCGACAGCGTGGCCGGTCTGATCGCCAAGTTCTTCCTGGAGGCGGGGTATCCGAAGGAATCGATCCGTGTAGACAAGGATCTCGAACTTCCAGGCCACTACCGCCCGTTGAAGAAGTGGGACATAGTCATCGCCCACGAAGGAACCCTCATCGCCGCCTTCGAACTCAAAGCTCTCGGTGGCCCCTCCTTCTCGAACAACTACAACAACCGGGTCGAGGAAGCGCTGGGGAGCGCAGTCGACCTGCAACGTGCAGCACTCACGGAGTGGTACCCCGGATCACGGCCTTGGCTCGGCTACTTCTTCATCATGGAGGACCATCCCAAGTCAAGGAACGCGGTCCGCCTGGCCTCGAACCCTGCGTACCCCCCGGAGGACATCTGGCAGGGCACGTCTTACCAAGACCGCTTCGCGATCTTCTGCAAGAGGCTGCTGGAAGAAGGGCTCTACAACACGGCCTGCTACATCACCTCCTCCAGGGACAACCCCAGCCCTGGAGAGCCCGAGGAAGCGTTGGACTGGCGCCACTTCTCCGCAGCGATCACGGGTCGGCTCGCAGAAATGAAAGCGCTGGGGATCCCCGCGGCCAACGCCAGCCAGCAGCACACTGACGGACTGTTCTAACCTGCCCCATACATGGCTGGCCCGGAGCGCGACCTGTCCCGGGCCAGTGTCAGCCCTCGTCTGTAGCCTCTAGGCGGTGTCTTCAAATGATCATTGCTGGTAGATCATGGTGTCGTGATACGTCGCCATGAACTGTCGGATGCCGAGTGGGAGTTCGTCCGGCC
>NZ_JBWKES010000034.1:0-71986 GCF_056435325.1 Streptomyces sp. NPDC043952 | reverse complement strand
ACACCGCCCTCGAACAGAAAGGCAAAGGCGACCTCGCCGCACTCCTCGCAGGCAGCGACACCTGGACCGTCACCGGCTGACACCGACACCGGCCGCACCACCGCGCCAGCACTTCCACCGCTCCACCGCTCCACGAGGCCCGGAACGACCGCTTCCGGGCCTCTTCGCATGTCCGGACGAGGAAGCACTTTCTTTTAGTTAGCGCTAGCCGTATGGTTAGTGCCCTAACCCCTCGCAAGGAGTGCAGAGACCATGAGCATCGTCGTCACCGGAGCCACCGGACACCTCGGCCGGCACGTCGTGGAGCAGTTGCTGGAGAAGGTTCCGGCGGAGCAGATCACCGCCGTCGTACGCGACGCGAAGAAGGCCGCTGACTTCGCGGCGCGCGGCGTCCGGCTGGCCGTCGCCGACTACAACGCCCCCGAGACCTTCGACGGCCTGTTCGCCGCGGGCGACAAGGTCCTGCTGATCTCGGGCAACGAGTTCGACAACGACCGGGTGCGGCAGCACACCGTGGTGATCGAGGCGGCGAAGGCGGCGGGCGTGGCGCTGCTCGCGTACACCAGCGCGCCGGGCAGCCTGAAGGCCACGCTGGCGGACGACCACCGGGCCACCGAGAAGGTACTGCTCGCCTCCGGTCTGCCGTACACGCTGCTGCGCAACGGCTGGTACCACGAGAACTACACCGAGCGGCTCGCCCCGGTGCTGGAGCACGGCGCGGTGGTGACCGCGGCCGGCGAGGGCCGGGTCTCCTCGGCCGCCCGCGCCGACTACGCGGCCGCCGCGGTCGCGGTGCTGACCGGCGAGGGCCATGAGAACCGGACGTACGAGCTGGGCGGCGACGTGGCCTGGAGCTTCGCCGAGTTCGCGGCCGAGCTGAGCCGCGCGGCCGGCCGGGAGATCGTCTACAACGCGGTCACCGAAGAGGCGATGCGGAACATCCTCACCGGCGCCGGTCTGCCCGAGCCGCTGGCCGCCGTCTTCGCCGGGGTGGACACCTCGATCTCGCGGGGTGAGCTGGTCGTCGACTCCGGCGACCTCTCCCGGCTGACCGGCCGTCCGACGACCCCGCTGACCCAGGCCGTCGAGGCCGCGTTCAAGAACTGACCTCCGCCTGACCGGCGCCTGACCGGCGCCTGCCGCCGCGCGCCCCCGGCTGTCATGACCGTATGGCGATACGGGCATGACAGGCGGGGGTGCGCGGCGTTACCTTCGTGCCCGCGCGCACGTCGGCGCATGGAGGAGCAGAGGGAGGGCCCGTGACCGGGACGACCAGGGGTGAGCACCGCATAGGTCTGCTGAACGGTTTCGCCGCCTACGGCATGTGGGGCCTGGTGCCCCTGTTCTGGCCGCTGATGAAGCCTGCCGGGGCGATGGAGATCCTCGCCCACCGGATGGTGTGGTCACTGGTCTTCGTCGCCGCGGCCCTGCTGTTCGTACGGCGCTGGGCCTGGGCCGGGGAACTCCTGCGCCAGCCGCGCCGGCTGGCGCTGGTGGCCGTGGCCGCCGCGGTGATCACCATCAACTGGGGCGTGTACATCTGGGCGGTCAACGCCGGCCATGTGGTGGAGGCGTCCCTCGGGTACTTCATCAACCCGCTGGTCACCATCGCCATGGGCGTGCTGCTGCTGAAGGAGCGGCTGCGGCCCGTGCAGTGGGTGGCGGTGGCGACGGGTTTCGCCGCGGTCGTCGTGCTGACCATCGGCTACGGCCGCCCGCCGTGGATCTCGCTCTGCCTCGCGTTCAGCTTCGCCACCTACGGGCTGGTGAAGAAGAAGGTGGGGCTCGGCGGCGTCGAGTCGCTGGCCGCGGAGACCGCGATCCAGTTCCTGCCCGCGCTCGGCTTTCTGCTCTGGCTCGGCGCGCGGGGGCACTCCACCTTCACGACCGAGGGCGTGGGCCACGGGGTGCTGCTCGCCTCCACCGGCGCCGTCACCGCGCTGCCGCTGGTCTGCTTCGGCGCGGCGGCGATCCGCGTGCCGCTGTCCACCCTGGGCCTGCTCCAGTACCTGGCCCCGGTCTTCCAGTTCCTGCTCGGCATCCTGTACTTCCACGAGGCCATGCCGCCCGAGCGCTGGGCCGGTTTCGCGCTGGTCTGGGTGGCCCTGTTGCTGCTCACGGGCAGCGCCCTGCACTCGGGGCGCCGGTCGCGGAAGGCCGTGGCGACCCTGGAGGCGAGGGTCGCGGAGGCTCGGGCCGGCACGCCCCGTACGGGGACTCCGGGCGGGGCCGCGGTCGACGCCTGATCGTTTCCTCAGCCGGGCGCGGAACGGTTACGCCGCTCCGTGCCCGGCCGCGCGGGAGGCCCGGTCGGTGAGGCGGAGCATGCGGGTGCGGGCGGATTCCAGGGGGCGGGGGTCCTCGGCGGCGGGGCCCGGTTCGGCGGCGAGGTCGGCCCAGAGGTCTATCAGGTCGCGGCCCAGCCGCAGGCCCTCCTCCGGGTCCCGTACCGCGCGCCAGGCGGTCGAGGCACTCTGCACATTGCCGTAGGCAGCGTCGGTGTCCCGCGCGGTGCGGCGCAGCCGGGCGAGGTCCAGGGAGAGCCGGCAGGCGCGGACCGGTTCGCCCGCGAGGTAGGCGATGTAGGCGGCCAGTTCGCGCAGGTGCAGCACCTCGGCGTGGTCGGCGCCGAGGACGGCGGTCGCCGTCTCGACGGTGCGCTCGACGAGCCCCGCCGCGTCCTCGATCCGGCCCGCCCGCACGGCCTCGTTGATCCGCGTCACCGGCTCGGTGAGCAGCTCGGCCCCCTCCACCGTCTCGGTCACCGGCCCCTCCCCGAGCACCTCTTCGGCCACCGCGTCGAAGCCGCGGGGCGGCGTGGGGGTGGCGGTGGTCGCCGCGACGGACTCGACGGGCCAACCGGCGGTCACGGCAGCCTCCGGCGCGGGCGCGGCAACTTCCGGCGCGGGCGCGGCAACTTCCGGCGCGGGCGCGGCAGCCTCCGGCGCGGGCGCGGGGGTGAGCGGCTGGGGCGCGTCCGAGGGGGGTGCGGCGGGAGCGTGCGCCGGGGGCGCGGCGGCGTTTACGACGGGCGCGGGCGCGTCGCCGGCGAGGGCCGCGGAAACTTCGTCAGCAGAGGCGGGCGCAGCGAAAGCGGAAGCGGGAGCCTTTTCAGCGGGCGTGGGCGCAGGCGCGGGGGCGTCCACGCCCGGCGCGGCGACGAGCGCAGGCGCGTCCCCGACGGGCGCGGGAGCCTTCTCAGCGGGCGCGGGCGCGAGGGCGTACGCCGGAGGCGCGGGCGCATCCACGACCGGCGCGGAAGCCTCTGCCCCCCGCACGTCCCCGGCCGCTCCCGGCACCGCCGCCTCCACGACGGACGCCGCTGCCTCCGCAACCGGCACCACCGCACCCGCCCCAGGCGCCCCCGCCTCCCCCATGACCGGTGCCGGGCCGAACTCGCCCCGTGGGGTGCGGAGGAATTCCGGGGCCTCCGGCTGGGCCACCCGTACCGCCTTGCCCGTGACCCGGCTGGAGCCGTCCGCCGACACCTCCAGCGGGACGACGCAGCCGGCGCGGTCGTCCTGGATGGTGGCCCGGACGGGGGTGCCGAGGCTGATGGCGAGGCGCTGGAGGTGGTTGAGGACGGCCTGCTGGATCTCCTCGCCCGGTGCCGGCACGACCGCCGCTCCGCCCACGGACGCGCCGCCCGCGCCGTACACCCGGACCGGCACCGCCGCCGGGTGCGCCACGGGTCCCGGCACCCGCTTCTTCTCGAAGCTCAGTCGAGCCATCGGTCCTTCCCTCACTCCCCCGCGCCGCGCACCGGCCGCACGCGTCCTGCGAACCAGTGTGTCCGTTCCATGCCCGCCTCCGCGTCACCACGAGGTCACAGCCTCGTCCCAACGGCCCGGCGCGGACATCACCTGCGCGGAAGCCGGCCCGGCGCCGAGCTCGGGTCGCCCACCGCGGCCGCCGTTCGCAAAGACGCGGCCCGCGCTACCGAGAGGGCGTGCGACTGGGCGGGGGAAGCCGTTGTACGCAACCGCGCCACCGCGACCTGTGAGCGGAGCATGCCGAGCCGGTCCGGACGAGTGCGCCGCTGCTCCGGCGAGAGCGACTCCGCGTTCGTTCCCACGGCCGCGCGCACCACTGCGGGACGCGTGGGGATCGGCGCCGCGCCTCGCGTGGACATCCGCCGCGGATCGAGTCCCGCCGTGCGCAGCGTGGCCGCCCTGGCGCGCGGGGTGGTAGGCGCCGTCTCCTCTCCGCGCGCGTTTCTCCGGTCCTTGCCCGCGCTGCTTCCCGGCAGGGTGCGCCAACTCATCGCCCCGGTGCTCTCGTTGAAGGTTGTCTCGACCCGTGGCCGGGGAGGGCGGCTGCGCAGGCGGGCAGCCGCCGGCCGACGGTCTGCGGGCTCGCCGTCGGGCACCGTGCCCAAGCGGTCACCGGCCCTGGGCATGGGAGTTCTCCGCCGGCGTCTGCGCAGCGGACCGCGCCTCGGCCCGTTCGGCGAGCCGGTGCATCCTGGCTCGGGCCGCCTCAAGCTGCGCGGGATCGGCGGCCACACCACCCGCTGCGGCCAAGTCCTCCCAGAGAACGAGCAGTTCCCGGCCGAGTGTCAGGCCCAGCGAAGGATCACGCACAGCACGCCACGCGGCCGCGGCACTCTGCACATTGGTGAACGCCCGCTCGTCACTGTTGCCCCGACGAACCCGTGCGACCTCCATGGAAAGGGTGAAAGAACGCCTCGCGTCACCCGCCAGGAAGGCTATGTACGCGGCGAGTTCACGCAGTTGCAGCACCTCCGCATGCTCCGCGCCCAGCGCCTGCGACGCCGATGTGATGCTCTGCTCCGCCATCGCCGCGGCCGATTCGATCCGGCCCATGCCGACCGCCTCGTTGATCCGCCGGACGGGCTCCGCGAGCAGGGAAGGCACCGTGGCCCCGGCCGGCGCGGCCGCCCGCGGGGGCGTGGAGGCCCCGCTGTGCGAGGGCGGGACGGCAGAGGTGGACCGCGGTGGCGGGGCGGGTGCTGCCGCGGCTTCCGCCGCCCGCTCCAAGGCGGCCTTCTCCTCGGATACCGGACCCGGCACGGCCCGCGTCATGGGCTCGGCCAGCCGTACCGGTTCGCCCGCGAACACGCTCGAACCGTCCTCCGCGACCCGGATCGGCGCAGTGAATCCGATCCGCTCGTCGTGGACCGTGGCCGCGACCGGGTGGCCGGTGGCGAGCACCAGCTGGTGCAAATAGTTCAGCACCGCGTCCTGAGTACTCTCGCCGTGGCGGGGCATGACCGGCAGGCCACCCACCGTGGCGCTTCCGTCGGCCGAGACGCGTACCTCCATGGGCCGCAGTCCGGACACGGACGGCTGCTTCTGTTCGTGCGGTTCCCCCTGCCGCCTGCGGCCGCTGCGACTGAATCTGGCCATCGGTTACCTCACTGAGCGGAAGTGTCGGCGGACGAGCCGGACGCGGACGACGTGCCGGCGCTCGGGGGTGTCGCGGCCTCGACCACCGTCACGTCATCCACGCGCCACGGCGATCCGGCCGTGGAACGTACAAGCTTGACATAGGCGTTGAGCCGCGGACCGGCACCGGTCCAGCCGTCCCGGCCATGCGCGGTGCCCTTGACGACAAGGGACCGATAGGCGAGCTTCCCGCTGTCCTCGGGAGCGTCGTCCTCCAGTTCGCTGCTCACGGTCACCGTGGTCCAGGCACGGTGCTCGGCCCAGGTGTTCCACTCCTGTCCGGGGCCGCTCGCGGGCCGGTAGTGACGCTCGGCGTTCGCCTTGCGCCCGGTGAACCAGCGGGACGCACGCAGCACCGCGTCATGCGGACTCGTGTCGTACTTCGTGTCGTAGCTGTACGCCGTCTCGGCCCACGCCGTGGCCACGGCACCGGCATCGGTGCCGTCCACAGTGCCGGGGTGCCCGACGTGCGCATCGGATCCCAGCGGCTTCCCGGACGGTACGGGGGCCTTGGGGACGAAGGAGGGACCCGCGGAGGTGCCGTCGTTCTTCGCGTCCCCCACGCGGTGGTCGGGCAGTCCGCACCCCGACAGTACGGTGAGGCCGGTGACCACCGTGAGCAGGCCGGCCGCGGTCCGACGCCCGGCTCGCGCGAAGCGTGTCCTCGTCATGTCCCCGTCTCCTGTCCCATCACTTCAGCCCCAGCCAGGGCGCGGGGTTCACATATTGTCCGTTCACCATGACCTCGAAGTGGGCGTGCGGGCCGGTCGAGTAGCCGGTGGACCCCACGGCTCCCACCTGCTGTCCGACCTTGACCTGCTGTCCGACGGAGACGTCGATGGCCGACATGTGGTTGTACGTCGTGGAGATCTGCTTGCCGTCGATGGTGCCGTGCGAGATCACCACCCGGTTGCCGTAGCCGTTGGACCAGCCCGCGAACGTGACCTTGCCGTCGCGGGCCGCGCGGAACGGTGTACCGGCCGGGACGCCGAAGTCGATACCGGTGTGCAGCTTCCAGACGTGCAGGATCGGGTGCAACCGCATCCCGAACGGCGAGGTGACCGGGGGGTTGCCGCTCAGCGGCATGGCCATCTTCTGGCCGGGGGGCACCTCTCCCGGCGTGTCGTCTACCGATTCGTACTTGGGTATCAGCGACTTGATGCGGACGACGTAGTTCTGCGTCTCGGTGTACGGCGGCATGCCGTGGTACTGCTGGATGGCTCCCGGTCCCGCGTTGTACGCCGCCAGCGCCAGGTCGAGTGTCTCGCCCGATGCCTCGCCCCGTGACTTGTACCCCTCGACATCCTTGGCGAGAGCGCAGTCGTAGCGCCCTTGCGCCATGATGGCGTCGGCCGGGTCGTAGGGAGAGGCGGTGCCGTTGCCGTCCTCGTCCCTGCCCCAGGTCGTCCAGGTGCCGGGCATGAACTGGGACAGCCCCTCGGCACCCACCGGTGACACCGCGTCAGGGTTCCAGCCGGACTCGGCCTCTATCTGGGCCGCGATGACGGCCGGCTTGATGACGTCGCACTGAGCACCGGACTTGAGGACCCACGGAACGTATTCGGGCTTCACCGCACCGCTCTTGAGGCCTCCGCCCGTACCCGAACTACCGTCGTCCTCCGCCTTCGTCTCACCGCTGACAGCGACCATCATGATCACCGGCAGCATGACCGCGGCGAGCGCACCGCCGACCACCCAGGCCGCGGCCCCTCCCCCGTTGTTCGACATCCGCTCCCCTCAGCGCCAAGTGATGTCGTGTTCAGACCAGTTGAGTCTCACCGGCGGCAGGCCGCGCCTGAGTCACCAGCTGGTCACAAACGTGTCCCAGAGTTTCACCCAGAGCCATCCCATAGGCTTCCATCAGCGAAAATCTGACGGGAGAACCGCCAATCATGTGTCGGGGGAGACGAGTTGACGGTGCATGAGAGCCCACCGGGCGGTCCGGAGATCTGGGTCCGCGGACCTGTCGCCACCGCACCCGCACAGCCCTCACGAGCAGCACAGGAGGGTCAACGACTCGCCGAGCGAAGGGCGTTGGCCTGGATGGCGGCACACGGCGGAGCGGGCGCCTCCACACTGTCCACGGTCTTCGGCGGAGTCGACGCGGGCCGGTCCTGGCCCCGCCCCGATCAGGGCGAGCCGGCCGCGATCGTGCTGGTCGGCCGCACACACGCCGCCGGACTGCAAGCCGTGTCGCACACCCTCGACCTGTTCCGGCGCGGTGAGCAGCCCTCCGGGCTGGAGTTGCTCGCCGTCGCCCTGGTCGCGGACGCGCCGGGACGGCTGCCCCGGCCGTTGCAGCAGCGGGTCAAGGTGATCGGTTCAGTGGTGCGGGTGCACCGCGTGCCCTGGGTGCCGGAATGGCGCACCGGAGACCTCACCGTCCCCCCGCCGCGGGAGACCGCCGAGCTCGCGGCCCTGGCCGCCACTCCACCCGCGCAGCACGCACGCCCGAGGAGCTTCGGATGAACACTGGGCTGATGACGGTCGGTTACTTCCTGGCCTACACGCCGCCGTCCGGTACCACCACTCCTTTGGACACCGTCCTCGGATACCTGGCCTGGCTGGTCACCGCGGCAGGCGTGGCGGGAGTGATGATCGTGGGAATCCGCATGGCCGTCGCCCTGAAAACCGGCGACGCGGAGGAGCACTTGAAGGAGTACCTCACCGTGCTGGGCGCGTGCGTCATCGCGGCCTGCGCGGGGCCCATCGTGCAATTCGTGGGTTTGGACTTCTGGTACGTCCCGTAGCCCGAGCGACCGGGACGGCCCTCCGTACCGCGGCGGCCCCCTCGCCCTCTGTCACGGACACGTCACCAAATGGCGAGGGATCACTACGCCTGTTGCCCGTGACGCACGTCGCTCGCCACGCTCACTGAGCCCGCAGCGGCACAACCGACTTACACACACGCAAGCTATCGGCCTCCCGGCCGACCCGATCGGGGGAGAACTCATGATCCAGGCACTCGCCGCAAAGGCCCACGCATACCTCGTACTCGCGGACGGCACGGTTCCCGACCCCACCAGAGACGCTCCGAGCCAGCTCACCAGCAAGGTGAACACGGTTCTCGGCCTGCTCGCCTGGGTCGGCACCGCGGCGGGCGTCGCGGGCGTGCTGATAACCGGGGCGATGATGGCGATCTCGATGCGCCGTGGTGAGGGTTCGGAGCACATGGGCCGACTCGGCATGGTTCTGGGCGGCTGTGTCCTGGTGGCCACGGCTGGGCCTGTCGTCAAGTTCGTCTTCTGATCCGGCCCCCACTCGACGGAAGGGAAACGAAGCATGTTGAACTCCGGCCGGTCCCGCGGGGGCAGCGGAGAGTGGGAGCAGCCGTTCTGGCAGCAGCGGGGCTGGATCCTGTCGGCCGGGTTCCTGCTGGTGCTGGTCATCCTCGGCGTCTTCGCCCTGCTGACCCGCGGCGGCGACGGAACGCCGGACGCCGCCGCCTCGCCGACTCCCTCGACAGCGCCCAGCCAAAGCGGCGGAGGCGACCAGGAGAAGCGTCCCGCCGGCTGCCGCACCGACGACAGCGACCAGGAGAAGCCGACGACCCCGCCCGGGGACTTCACCTGGAAGGCCGACGGCACGGGCCTGGTTCCCGTCTCGAAGACCGCGGGCCCGCTCAAGTACGACGGCCCGGTCTGGTACTGCTACGCGCACACGCCGATGGGAGCGGTGATGGCGGCACAGGCCATCACCGATCACCTCAGCTACTCGGACTGGCGCACGGTCGTGGACCGGCAGGTCGTACCGGGCGCGGGCCAGAAGGCCCTGATAGCCAGTCGCTCCCAGGCCGAGAACAAGCCCTCGTCGGGGCAGGCCGACGACGGCGGCTACGCCGGGTTCGCGGTCCTTTCGTACAACAAGCAACAGGCGACGGTGATGATCCTCGTGCGCGGCGGAAGCGACGCGTACGCATCCACGTCGGTCACCGTGCGCTGGCAGGACGGCGACTGGAAGCTCGCGCCCGACCCGGACGGCACCATCTACTCCGGCATGTCGCAAGTGACCGGCACCAACGGCTTCGTCACCTGGGGGAAGTGACATGTCCTGTACCTGGAAGGTGTACGACTGCGTCGGCTCGGGCGTCCAGTGGGGTCTGTCCAAAGGCGGTGAGCAGCTCGCCAACGGCGGCGTCGAAGCCTTCGCCAAGGCGATCGGCGACGCGACGTCGGAGACGCTGAAGGCGCTCAACGGTGTCTGGATGAACATCACCATCGCGGACCCCGCCCAGCCCACGACGGACATCCACGGCGTGACCAGCTGGCTGGTCGGCTATGTGGCCGTGGGCAGCCTGCTCGTGGCCGCGTTCAAGATGGCGCTCGAGCGCAAAGGCCAGTCCATGAAACAGGCCTTCACGGGAATGTGGAAGGTCCTGCTGGTCGGCGGACTCGCGGTACCCGTGGTGCAGGCGCTCACCGCCGCCTCCGACTCGTACGCGCACGACATCTACGCGAAGTCCGATCTCGGCGACACGGCGGACAAGATGCTCGGGGTGATGACCCTGAGCTCTCCGGGCCTGGTCCTCATCTTCGGTCTCCTGGTCATGCTGTCGTCCTTCGTGCAGATCTGTCTCATGTACATCCGCATCGGCGTATTGATCATGCTGGTGGGCACGCTGCCGCTCGCCGCCGTCTCCTCCATGACCGGCTGGGGCGAGGGCTGGTGGAAGCGGCACACCGGCTGGCTGACGGCCTGGATCCTGTACAAACCGGCGGCCGCGCTGATCATCTATTCGGCCACCGCCATGACACAGAAAACGAAGGACCTGAACCAGACCATCGCCGGCATGGGCATGCTCATCCTCTCCGTCTTCGCCCTACCCGCCCTGCTGAAGCTGATCGTTCCGGCCACCGCCGCGCTGGGCGGCACCTCGGGCGGCACAGTCGCGCTCAACGTCGCCAACAACCTGGCCAGTGGCGCGGTGAGCATCGCTTCCGGCGGCATGGGCGGCGGAGGCGGCGGCACGGGTGGCGCGGGCGGATCCGGCGGGACGGGACCGAAGGGGTCGCCGTCCGAAGGCGGGGCCGCCCCGGCCGCCGCCCCCGCGCCGACCGCGGGCGCGGGCGGCGCGGGCGGGTCCGGTGCCGGCGGGGCCGCGGGTGGAGCCGCTGCCGGTGCCGCCACCGGCGGTGCGGCCGTGGCCGTACAGGCCGCCGCGGTCGTCGCCCAGACCACCATCGCCGCGGCCGGCGAGGTGGCCCATTCCCTGGACGACAACGACGGGATGAAGGGCCACAACCAGTAGCCCGCCCGGGGCTCGTCCGCCGGCGGCCGGGCCGTACCCCCGGCCGCCGGCTCCGCCCACTGCTGAAGCCGGAAGACCCGAAGACCGGAAGAAGGAAATCCCCATGTCCACCGACGCCCTGACGCGTCCCACCTACGGGAACTGGCGGCGGCCCCGCCGCCCCGGCCTCGGCCCCCTGGGACTGCTCGGAACCGTCATCGCTTTCGGCGGTCTCCTCGTCGCGCTGCTGGCTTCGCTGGTCTCCCTCGCGGCAGCGATCGTGGTGCTCTTCCCCACGGCCCTCCTCCTCGCCCCGCTGGCACTCCGCACGGCGGACGGCCGCAACGTCTACCAGCTCATCGCGCTGCGCATCGGTTGGATGAAGCGGAAGGCCAACGGCTCCACCACCTATGTCTCCGGTCCCCTCTCACGGCGTCCCGGCGGCCGGTTCCAGCCCCCGGGGCTCCTCGCCCGCACCAAGATGTACGAGGGCCGGGACGCCTACGACCGTCCGTTCGGCGTGATCCACCACCCGGGCCGCAACCTGTACACCCTGGTCCTCGCCTGCGAACCCGACGGTGGCTCGCTGGTCGACCCGCAGCAGGTCGACATCTGGGTGGCGTCGTGGGGCGACTGGCTGTCCCGGCTCGCCCACGAGCCCGGTCTGCGAGGCGCCCAGGTCGTCGTCGAGACCGCCCCGGACACCGGCACCCGGCTCGCCGCCGAGGTCCTGCCCCGTATCTCCCCGGATGCTCCCGCCGCGGCCCGCGCCGTGATGGAAGAGGTCGTCGAGCGCTACCCGACCGCCTCCTCGGAGATGCACACGTACATCGCGCTCACCTACGGTCCGGCGAGCGGCCCCAAACGAGACGTCGACGACGTGATCACCGATCTGTCCATGCGGCTCCCCGGACTGCTCTCCGGCCTGGTGGCCGCGGGCGGCGGAGCCGCATACCCGCTCTCGGCCGAGCGCCTCGCCGAGGTCGTGCGCGTGGCCTACGACCCGGCCGTCGCGCCGGACGTGCTCAGCGTCCGCGCCGAACACACCACCACCGGGGTGGAGTGGGAGGACTCCGGTCCGGCCGCCGCGGTCGAGACGGTCACCGCGTACAAGCACGACTCGGGTGTCTCCCGCACCTGGATGCTGACCCTTGCCCCGCGTGGCACCGTCCGCTCCAACGTGCTGCGCGGACTGCTCGAGCCGGCGCCGGGCACCCGCCGCAAGCGCGTCTCGCTGGTCTACCGGCCGATCGATCCGGCGACCTCCGCCCGCATCGTGGAGGCCGACCGCCGTACCGCCCACTTCATGGCGTCATCGCGCGGCGGCCTGGTGCAGGCCCGCGCCAGCAATGAGATCCGGGCGGCCGAGCAGACCGCCGCCGAGGAGGCGTCCGGCGCCGGTCTCGTCGAGTTCTCGCTGATGGTGACGGTCACCGTCGACGACGAGAAGGAACTCCCGGACGCGACCATCACCGTACGCAACCTCCAGGCGTCCTCGCGCATCCTGATGCGCCCGGCGGACCGCATGCAGGCGTCCGCGTTCAGCTGCACCCTGCCCGTCGGCATCCTGCCCTGGGAGCACACCCTCGTTCCGTATCAGATCCGGGAGGCCCTGTGAGCAGCCGGCAGCGTCCGCAGCGCCCTCCGGTGGCCCCGCCACGGGGCTGGTACGGACCGGGCGGCGGCCAGGTCGGGCATCTCGACCCGCCGACGATGTGGCGTGCGACCACCGTGCAGGCGTGCGGTCTGTGGCCGTTCGCGGCCGGCTCGGGAGCCCCGATGACGGGGGTACCACTGGGCCAGCATCTGCACACCGGCGCCACCGTGTGCGGCGACCCCATTTCGTGGTTCACCCGGGCCCGGTACATCTCCAACCCGTCGCTGTTCATGCTCGGCATGCCCGGCCTGGGCAAGTCCACGCTGGTCAACAGGATCCTGATCGGCCTGGCCGCGACCGGTGTGACGCCGCTCGTGCTCGGTGACCTGAAGCCCGACTACGCCGACACCGTGCGCGCGCTCGGCGGCCAGGTGATCTCCATCGGGCGCGGCGTCGGCGGCATCAATGTGCTCGACCCCGGCGCGATGGGCCAGGCAGCCGCCCGGATCGGCGGTGAGGCCGGGCGGGTCCTCGCCGCAGAGGCACACGGCCGCGTGCTCAACATGGTCGCCGCGCTGATCACGATCGTGCGCGGCCGCCCCATGGACGACCACGAGCAGTCGGTGCTGTCCGCCTGCCTGCACCACCTGACCGAGCGGAGCCGGCCGGGCCGTGCCCCGCTGCTGCCGGACCTGCTGCGCGTGCTGGACGAGGGGCCCGACCGGGTGCGGGCGGTGACTCTGGACCGCGGGGACGTCGGCCGCTACCGGGAGGCCGTCGACCCGCTGCACCGTTCCCTTCTCGGCATCCTGGACGGCCCCCTGGGCGACACCTTCGCCTCCGAGACCTCGACCAGGATCGACCCGGCCTCGCCCGCGGTGTGCGTGGACATCTCCCGGATCGGCGAGGCCGACACCCAGTTGACCGCGGCGGCGATGCTGGCCGCCTGGTCCGACGGACTCGGTACGGTGGCCGCCGCGCACGCGCTCGCGGACGCCGGACTCGCCCCGCAGCGCTGGTTCTTCACCGTCCTGGACGAGCTGTGGCGACCGCTGCGCGCGGCCTCCGGCATCGTCGAGCGGATCGACGCCCTCACCCGGCTCAACCGCTCCCTCGGCCTCGGCGACGCCAAGATCACGCACACGCTCAAGGATGCCGAGGCGCTGGGCACCGAGGCCGACCGGGCCAAGGCGCGCGGTTTCGTGGAGCGGGCCGGCATGGTCGTGTGCGCGGGACTGCCGCGCACCGAGATGCGGGAACTGGGCGAGATCGTCGGCATGTCGGAGCGGGAAATCGATCTGGTCTCCTCATGGTCGTCACCGCCCGGCTGGGCCAGCACCGGAGGCAACGAGGAACCACCCGGCCGGGGCCGGTTCCTGATCAAGGTGGGTGGCCGTCCCGGCATCCCGATCAAGGTGTCCATCACCGATACCGAGCGCGCCCTGCACAACACCAACACCCGCTGGACCGGCAACGGCCTGAACCTGTCGAAGCAGACGGAGGTGCCGAGATGAGCACGCCACGCCCCGCGCGCAAGGGGCACACCTCCGGCGACGATCTGCTGCCCTGGATCATCCCGTGCGTGGCCGTACTCGTCGGCGGCCTCTTCGCCGGCGCCTGGCTCGGCGGAACGCTGGGTTCCGCCGTCTCCGGCGCGGGCTGGGACCCTCCGCCGTTCTCCTGGAAGACACTGGAGACCCTGTTCCGGAGGGGCCCGCAAGCCCTGTGGCCGAACGCGTCGAGCGGTGCGGTGACGGCCGGCATCGCCACCGTCTTCGGCCTGTTCATCGCCCTCGTGGTCCTGCTGATCGTCCTCGGCCGGCGTCGCGGCTCCCGCCCCTCCGGTCTCGCCGGCCGCAGGGAACTGGCCGCCATGCTGCCCAAGGGGGCGGCCGAGCGAGCCCGCGCGCTGCGACCGTCGCTGTCCAAGGCGCCCAAGCTGCACCCGGACGAGACCGGCAACCTGCTGGGCAACCTGGAGCCGAACGGCCCGGAGCTGCGCTCCAGTTACGAGGACGTGGAGCTGGACCTGATGGCCCCGCGCGCCGGCAAGTCCACCGGCATCGCCGTCCCGCGCGTCCTGCGTGCCCAGGGCAGTGTGCTGCTGACCTCCAACAAGGCGGACGTCTACAGTGTCACCCGCGCCGAACGCGAAAAGGCGGGCCGCGTCTGGGTGTTCGACCCGCAGGGCATCGCACACGCCCCCCGCGTGATGTGGTGGGACATGCTCGCCGACGCCGCCACCATCGAGGGCGCCCGGCGCCTCGCCGGCCACTTCGTGGGCGCGGTCAACGACGACGCCTCGAAGCGGGACTTCTGGATCTCGGCGGCGCAGAACACGCTCACCGCCCTCTTCCACGCCGCCAGCCGTGGCGAGCGCGGGATCGGCGAGGTGCTGGCGTGGCTCGCCGACCCGGCCGATCGCACCCCCGTCGACCTGCTGCGCGACGCGGCCATGCCCGCTCTCGCCGACCAGTTGCAGGGCACCGTCCAGGGCGCCGTAGAGACTCGGGACGGCATATACGAGACGGCCCGCCAGTGTGTGGCCTGCCTCCTCGATCCGGCCATCGCCGCCTGGGTCACGCCCGACCCGCGGACACCGCAGTTCCGGCCGGAACAGCACGCGCTGTCCAAGGACACCCTGTATCTGCTCTCCAAGGACGGCGGCGGCTCGGCCGCGGGCGTCATCGCGGCGGCCGCGGACTCCGTGCTGCGCGCGGGGGTGGTCGCCGCCGAGCGGCTCGGTGGCCGCCTCGACCCGCCCATGACAGCGGTCCTGGACGAGGCCGCCAACGTCTGCCGTATCTCCGACCTGCCCGATCTCTACTCCCACCTGGGCTCACGCGGCATCAACATCGTGACTCTGCTTCAGAGTTACCGGCAGGGCGTACGCGTCTGGGGCGAGGCCGGAATGGATGCCCTGTGGGGTGCGGCCACCATCAAGCTGCTGGGCGCCGGCCTCGACGACGCCGACTTCGTGGAGAAGGTCTCCCGGCTGGTCGGCGAACACGATGTCTCGACGGTCAGCTACTCCAAGAGCAGGGACGGCCGCTCCCGCTCCACCTCCTACCGCCTGGAGCGCATCCTGCCCGCCGACCGCATCCGCGCCCTGCCCAAGGGCACCGCTCTCCTCCTGGCCACCGGCATCAAACCGGCCCTCATCAGGCTGCGCCCCTGGTACGCCGAACCGGGAGCCGACCGGATCCAGGCCGCGGCCCAGGCCGAGGTGAAGGCCATCACCGCCCGCGCCGCAGAGAAAGCCGTCAGATGAGCACCGCACAGGAACAGCCCGCGACGCCCGACTTCATCCTGTACCTCGACGGCGCCGCGTACGCCGAGGAACTGCGCAACCTGGCCCTGTGGGTCTCCGACCTGCTCCTCCCCGTCTACGGGCGTGAGGTCACCTCCCAGCAGCCGTGGTGTGCCCGCTGGTGGGAACATCTGGAGGCCGTGGCCCGGCTCCACGCCCTGTGGCTCGCCTGGCAGGAGTACACCGACCCGGCCGCGGGCGCCACGGGCCCCGCCCTCTGGCACCGCGACCACCTGGGACCCACACTCGCCGAACTCCGGTCCCCCACAGGCCCGTTCGCGGGGTGCAAGGAGAGCAGCCACCGGGCGAAGGCGGTGCCGCCGGTGGAAGCGTACGACGGCTGAGCCGGCCCGCCCGGCCCCGAAGTCCCGGACAGCGGGGAGCGGAGGGAGGAGACGCATGACCGCACGCAGCTACCGCACGCGGCCGGAGGACGCCTGTGCTCCCGGCCTCCCGGCGTCCGGGACCGGCCTCGCCGGCACCGCGCAAGAGATCGCGGCGGCCGTTCGCTCCGGCACGACGACCGCCGTCGGCATGGCCGGGGCGGCCCTGGCGCGGATCGAGCGCGCCGACCCGGTGCTGTGCGCCTTCGCGGAGGTGTGGGCGGAGGCGGCGCTGCGCGGCGCGCGGGAGGTGGACGAGCGGATCGCGGCGGGGGAACGGCCGCCGCTGGCCGGGGTGCCGATCGGGGTGAAGGGACGGCACGGGCTGCGCGGGGCTGCGCCGCTGATCGCCGCCGGGTGCGTCCCGGTGGGGGCCACCGCCGTGCCGGGGCCTGGAACCCCCTGGCAGACATGGGGACTTGGACGGTACGGCCGTACGGTCAACCCCTGGCGGTACGACCGTACGCCCGGCGGTTCCTCGGCGGGTTCCGCCGTCGCCGTGGCCGCCGGGCTGGTGCCGCTGGCGACCGGCACCGACGGGGCGGGGTCGGTGCGGATCCCGGCGGCGTGGTGCGGAGTGGCCGGGCTGAAGGTGACCAACGGCCTGCTCCCCTCCACCGACCGCACGGGGCTCGCGGCATCCGGCGTCCTGGCCCGGTGTGCGTCGGACGTGGCGGCGTACTGGCGGGTGATGACGGGACGCGCCCTTGAGCCGGGGACGGACCGCCCGCCCACCGCCGTCTGGTCGCCCGACCTCGGCTTCGCCGACCCGGACCCCGAGCCCGTCGCGCTCGCCCACGCCGCCGCCCTGCGGCTCGCCGAGGTGGGAGCCGTACGACTCCTGCCGGCAGGGCCGCCGGTCCGTCTCGCGGATCCGGGCCCCGCGTGGCTCGCCCTCCGCGGCGGCGGCGATGCCGGCGAGGCGGAGGGCGTCCGTGGGGTGAACAACCGGCGGCTCGCCGCACTCTTCGCCCGGACCGATGTGCTGCTCACCCCCACGACACCCCACCCCGCACACGGTCACGACGGCCCTGGAGCCCGCTATTCGACCGCGCTGACCTGGGCGTTCAATCTCAGCGGGCACCCGGCGCTCAGTCTGCCCGCGGGAATCGGTTCCGACCAGGTCCCCGTAGGACTGCAACTCGTCACCGCACACGGCCGGGAAGAAACGCTGCTGTCCGTCGCCTGCCGGGCCGGCAGCTCACTTGATGGACTCACGTGCCGGCAGAAGTAAGCATGTGACACGGCAGGAAATGATCACGACACTGCCGGTACAGCCCCAGGAGAGGAATATGACAATCCATCAGTCACAGGCGAGCGTCATCTACGAGCAGTTGTACTCGGCTGCGGCTCGCATGTTGTGGTCGCAGGAGAACCCGGACTGGCGCTGGGAAGATCAGGATTCGAGGTACGGCTGGCCAGCGGAGCGGTGCGCCGCGTGGCAGGAGCTGGAGAACTGTCTGCTGGCAGGGGAGACGGCTGAGCCACACGGCCGAGAACTCTCCGATCCCGCACGTCACCTGATCACCCGTCGCACACCGGACGGCCAGGACCGGCCTCTCGGCTTCCAGGAGGCCCGCCAGGACTGGATGGCCCGGCTGAACGACGACCCCGGCTATCTGGATGGCGATCGACTCCGGCCCGGTGCCTGCATCATGACCACCGCCAGCCGACACCTGGAGACCGCATTCGCGCTCAAGGAACTGGCTTTCCGGCTGGCGCCCGGACGTCCTGCGGTGACCATCGGCCCCGAGGCCGCACGGCTGAGCGCGCTCATCCACGAAGCCGCCGCCGCCTTGCGTGCTCCGCTGGGAGCGGCCACGGCCAGCCCGCACACTCCGGGGACCGAACCGTGGATCGCTTCCGACTCCCGGCCGGTGAGTGATGTGCCGGATCTGCCCGGCCGATTGGAGAAGCTGCGGGCAGCGGCATGGCGGGCGGCCGAAGCGGTTCCGACTCCCGAGGAGCTGAAGGCAAGCGACGACTTCACCGTGACGCTGGAGGCCTGCGTCGCCGCCGCCGACGTTCTCGCCCTCCTCCAGGACCGTCCGGCACCTGCCTGGCGCGAGCATCTCGACGGGATCGACCCGGCACACCATATGGCCTGGCGGGGAACCAAGGGTGACAGGCGCCGACTGCCGAAGAGCTTCGATCAGGAAGCCGACGCGTGGGCTCAGGCATTCTCCAAGGGGCCCGCACCGTGGGCGGTCACCGAGCGCAGGGACCCGCCCAAGCGTCACCTGGGCACGATGGAGGTGGTCCTGTCGGCGACCCGGGCAGTCGTCTTCGCCGAGGTGCTCGACGAGTTGGCGGCCCGCCTCCGCCCTGGGATGCACACGGGCCTCATCCGCTACAGCGCCTATGACCTGAGCTACTTCATCAGCCAGTTCCAGCTTGAGCTCGGCGCTCACGTGGGACTGTGAGGGACGACACGTGCCAGAAGAACGACGCCAGAGAGTCCTTGTGCTGTGCGATGACAGCGGCATGGGGAAGGGCGGTGTGCCCGTCTTCAACGAACAGATCAGCATGGCCCTCGCCGCCCGCGGACACGATGTCACCCTCCTGACGGTCACACCGGTGCAGGACGGCCACGAAGGGGTCAGACTCCGCACCGTGGGTGTCCCCGACGGAGAGGTCGAAGGGCGCGATTGGCTGGAGCGGCAGTGCGCCGAAATGCATCCGACGCGGTTCGACCTGCCTGACCCGAAGGAACAGCCCTTCGATCTGATCATCGGCCATTCACGTTTTTCGGGGCCGGCCGCGGCCGCCATCCGCGACAACTGGTACACGAACGCGCGGATGGTCCACTTCTTGCACACCAGCCCTGAACGGCTGCCTCACTTCAAATATCCTGACAATTCAGCGAAGGCGATGGAGAAGGCGGACCGGGACTCCACCATCGAGCGTGTGGTGATGGCCCGTGCCGATGTCGTGGTGGGCGTGGGACCGCTGCTGACGGAAGAGGCCAAGAGGCTGGCCGCGACGAACCAGCGGGTCCCGAGTACGCATGAACTCTTACCCGGTACGAAGATCGAGCCCCTCGTCCAACGCGCACAGCGGCAGGAGGGTCCCCTCCGTCTTCTGGGCCTGGGACGAGCAGACGATGACCTCAAGGGGTTCCAGGACGCGGCCAGAGCCGTCCGGGCGCTGAACAGTCGCGGTATCGATGTGCACTTCACGGTTCGCGGCGTTCCGGATTCCGAGGTCGCAGCTCGGCAGGAGATCCTCAGCGATCTCAGCGGCGATAACGCGACCGTATTGCCCTTCTCCACCGAGCCCGACGCGCTCAGGAACGACATCCGGCAGGCCGATGCCCTCATCATGCCGTCCAAGCACGAGGGCTTCGGCCTCGTCGCCACGGAGGCACTGGGCCACGGTGTCCCGGTACTCGTCAACGAGGACAGCGGAGCCGCCCGTTTCCTGGGCGATGCGAACCGGGTTCCCCCGGAGATAGGAACTGCCTGCATCGTCCCCGAGCCCGCCGCTCCAGCCGAGCGAGTCAAGGCATGGACCACGGAGATCCGGCGTCTCAAGAATGAACTCCCGCAGCGCACCGAGGACGCGGCCCGGCTGCGAGAGATCCTGAAGTCGTACTCCTGGGAGCACGCGGCGGACTCCCTCGTACAGGCTTCGACCACTTCTCCCGTCCCGGCCACCGGGCCGGGAGCCGCGGAGCGGGCGCGGTCCACGGTGCAGGGCCCCGAAGGCACCGTCCTGGTGCCAAGCTCCTCTCCTGGTTCGTCGTCACCGCAGCAGGCGACGGCCGCCACGAACGCCCAGGCGGCTCGAACCACGCAGTCGACCGTCCCCCAGTCCCCCATCGCCAAGGCGGCGGCTCTCACCTCGCGTGGCCGGGGCACCACCGGTGCCACCGCGCAGGGGACCAAAGGCATCGTGCCGGGTCAGGGGCCCGCCGGCGCCGCCCGTCTGCCACAGCAACCGCCCAAGCCGTCCGGCCCCTCGCGATGACGCCGCACCGCAGGAAGAGGAACACCCACATGCGCACCAAGCACACGGCCCTCGTCGCGGCGGTCCTCGTCGCGGCGTTGCTCACCGGTTGCGGGGGCAGCGGCGGGGCGGGGGGCGGGCAGGGCTCCGGGGGGAGCGTGAGCGGCGCGCCCGCGAAGCTCGCCGTGCCCGCCGCCTATGACGGCGCCAAGGGCTGGGACCAGGAGATCGGCTGGCTCCCGAAAGACACCGCCGCCGATGCCGATCCGGTGGCGACGGACGGCAGGACGGTGGCCTACATCATCCGTTCCGGCGACGGGTACGCGGTCCAGGCGCGGGACGGGGCGACGGGCAGGGTGCGCTGGACGAGCGCGCCGTACCGGACCCCGCCGGTGCACGACCCCGACGCGACCTGGGCCATGCCCACGCCCCGGCTGACCGCGGTCCGGGAGGGCGGCCGTACCTACTTCGCCGCCTGGGCGGTCGGCGACCAGCCCGGTGACGCCCTCGCCAGGAGCAAGGAGATCACCCAGATCGGCGTCTACCCGGCGGACGCCTCGGGCGGTTCGGTCCGGCCGCTGCACCGGGTCACCGTCCCCGACGACGCACTGCGGTCGGGCTGGGTCCAGGTCGCGGACGGCGGGGCCGGGCTGCTGGTCACATGGGAATCGGCCGGCGAGCGCAGTGTGGCCGTCGACCCGGCGACCGGGGCCGTCAAGCGGTACGACGACATGAGCAAGGCGTTTCCCGACTGCCGTGACTGCGTGAACGACACGGTGGTGGGCGTCACCGCGAAGGGCCCCGTCGTGAGCGCGCGGCCGGGCGGGCTGAGCGTGCCCGGCGGCTGGAGCGGCAAGGACATCGCACCCAAGGGCGTCGACGGCGGCGGGACCGGCACGGTGGCCGGGGTGCGCGACGGCATGTTCATCGCCTACTGGCGGCAGGCCGGCGACAGCGACGACTCGGAGGACCGCATCTGGTCCGCACACGACCTGGAGAGCGGTCGGCCGCTGGCCAGCACGGCGTGCGACAGGGACGACGACCCCTCGCCCGGACCCGTGATCGTTTCCCCGGACGGCGGCTACGTGGCCTTCGGTCCGGTCGTCTTCGACGTGCGGACGGGCACCGGGCGGTGCCTGGCCGGTGACGGCTCCCGCCGCGCCGTCGAGATCGTCTCCGTCGCCGACGACGGCACCGCCTACGGCATCACCGACGAGGACACCATCGACGAAACGGCCGAGGTCTCCGGCGAGCCCGCCGTCCGGCTGAAGGTGGCCGGCGGCGCACCGCAGGCCCTGCCCGGCGGCACGATGGCTCCCATCGCGACGCTGACCGGCGGCGCGCTGTTCGTCCAGCGGGTGGACGGGGGTGGCCTGCGCATCTCGGTACGGGCAGCCCGCTGAACGCGCCGATGCCGGCCGCCGGTGGGCGAGGCGGACGGCGTCGGGCGGGCTCGGGTGCCGGCGGCGGCGAAGGGGCGGTTACTTCGCCGCGTCTGCCGCCTTCACCAGCGCGTCCTTGGTGACCGCGCCGGCGTAGACCTTGCCGTCGTCGGTCATCAGGACGTTGACCAGGCGGGTGGAGAACACCATGCCCTTGCCGAACTTTCCGGAGACCTTGTCGCCCAGCGAGCCGAGGAAGCCGCCGAGGTCGCCGCCCTTGGCATCGGTGGGCAGGCCGCCCTTGGCGCCGGTGTCGAAGGTGGCGATGGAGGTCCAGCCCTTGCCGATCACCTTGCCGCCGGACGCGCCGCCCTTCCCTTCGAGACCCTTGGCGCCGTCCACGCCCTCCAGACCCTTGCCGGGACCCGTCTTCCCGGCCCCCTTGCCCGCGCCGTCCGTCCGCTCCGTGACCTTCGCGCCCTTCGGCGGCGTGAAGGCGAACGTGGAGGCGGCGGGCCGGGCGAAGGAGACCTGGGTGAAGCCCGCGTCGAGCACGGCGGCGCCGCCGCTCCTGGGGGTCAGGGTGAACTTCAGCGGCATGCCGGTCTTCGCGTCCACGGCGATGTTGATCGCGCCGACCGTGGTGCCGGACTGGCGGGGCTTGATCTGGAGCTTGTAGGCGTCGCGCCCGGCGACCCGCGCGGTGCCGTCGACGGTCACCGAGGTGGTGTCGTCCACCGCCTTCAGCGCCTGGTCGGCGAAGTCCTTGGGGGTGGCCGGGGGCTCGGTCCGGTCCTTGCCGGCGGCGGGCGCGGTGCCGTGGGTGACCTGGTCGCTCTTGCTGTCGTAGCCCCAGACGTCCTTGCCGTCGTGGATGACGCTGTACTCGGCGCCCTGCTCCACGAGCGAGAGCTTCTGCCGGTCCGGGCCGTCGGCCGCGACGCGCAGAGTGTGGGTGCCGGAGAGCAGTTCGGTCAGCCGGGCGCTCGGGTCGGCGGCGGAGCCGGAACCCTGGGCCAGGCCGGAGGCGAGGCCGCTCTCCAGGCCGCCCAGGTCGGGCAGGCCCAGGTCGGTGCTGATCTTCACGGTGCCGGACAGCTGCTGCACGTCCGACTTGGCGATCTTGTTGATGAGCTGCTGCGCGGTGACCCTGGGCAGGTCCGGGTCGCCGGAGTCGGCGAGCGCCGGGACCAGTCCGATGGTGGCCGCGGCCACGCCGACCACCGCGACCGGGACGGCGTACCGCGCGGCCCTGCGGCGGCCCGAGCGCGTCTCCTCGTCCCGCGCGGCGCTCACTGCGTCGTCGGATTCGTACGGTGCCATGTGTGCCTTACCTCCGTCGTCGGCGGCGGCTGCCCTCACGCTGGTCCACCCGAGCCGCCATTCTCACCCGAATCGGTGAGGAGTGGTGATGTCCGTGGTGTCCATACGACCAAATCCGCGCTGCGGAATCGTCAGCCCTCGGGGCCAACTCGGCGTACGACTGCGGTATGACACGTAGGGGGCACCCCTAGGGGCTCGAACACGGTCCCCCAGGGCAGGATGCGGCAGGCGTCCGGGGTACGGCCACCCGGCGGACGCCGAACGGGTGGTCGGCCGACGGACACCGGACGGGCCGAAGCGGGCAATCCCTCGCCGACCGACGCACACCGGACGAGCCGAAGCCGACGGTCACTCCCCGGCCCACGCACACCGGACAAGCCGAAGCCGACGGTCACTCCCCGGCCCACGCACACCGGACAAGCCGAAGCCGACGGTCACTCGCCGACCGACGCACACCGGACGAGCCGAAGCGGACGGTCACTCGCCGGACGGCTCGGAGCGGACGGTCAGCCCGCCCGGTGCACCACCGCGTCGCACAGCTCCGTCAGCGCCACCTTGGCGTCGCACTCCCGCAGCGGGGCGAGCGCGGCGCGCGCCTCCTCCGCGTACCGCACGGTGTCCCGGCGGGCCTGCTCCAGGGCCGGGTGGGCGCGCAGCGCGGCCAGTGCCTCGGCGTGCCGGGCGTCGTCGCTGAGGTCGGAGTCCAGCAGCTCGCACAGGGCGAGGTCCTCGGGCAGGCCGAGCCGGGCGGCCCGCTCGCGCAGCCGCAGCACGGGCAGGGTCGGGATGCCCTCGCGCAGGTCGGTGCCGGGGGTCTTGCCGGACTCGTGGGAGTCGGAGGCGACGTCCAGGACGTCGTCGGCGAGCTGGAAGGCCACGCCGAGCCGCTCGCCGTACTGGGTGAGCACGTCCACGACCGTCTCGTCGGCGCCGGACATCATCGCGCCGAACCGGCAGGCCACCGCGACCAGCGAGCCGGTCTTGCCGCCGAGCACGTCGAGGTAGTGCTCGACCGGGTCGCGGCCGTCGGCGGGTCCGGCGGTCTCCAGGATCTGGCCGGTGACCAGCCGTTCGAACGCGAGGGCCTGGACCCGGACCGCCTCGGGGCCGAGGTCGGCGAGGATCTGGGAGGCACGGGCGAAGAGGAAGTCGCCGGTGAGGACCGCGACGGAGTTGCCCCAGCGGGTGTTGGCGCTGTCCACGCCCCGGCGCACGGCCGCCTCGTCCATGACGTCGTCGTGGTAGAGCGTGGCCAGGTGGGTCAGCTCCACGACCACGGCGGAGGGCACCACGCCGGGCGCGTAGGGGTCGCCGAACTGCGCCGCGAGCATCACGAGCAGTGGTCGGAAGCGCTTCCCACCGGCCCGTACGAGGTGCTGCGCGGCCCCCGTGATGAAGGGGACCTCGCTCTTGGTGGCCTCTAGCAGGCCCTCCTCGACAGCCGCCAATCCGGCCTGGACATCGGCTTCGAGAGCCTGGTCCCGCACGCTCAGCCCGAACGGCCCGACGACGGTCACGAGGGGTCTCCTGTCTGCTGGTGTCTGCTGGCGATTACGCGGTTTGTCGATAGGTCGCTGCCATCACTCAAGTCAGCGTATCCGGTCCGGTTTCGATCACCGAGAGCGCCCACCCTGCGCCCACCCGTCCAGTCCGGGACGTATCGGGTCATGACTGGCATACCCCCGGTCGAATCATCACAACGGACATTTATCGATTTAACAGGTAATCGGGACCTTCGGGAACTTCTTCGCGATCCCGAGAGGGGCGGAGCACCGACTCCACCCCGCCGGGGGACGAATCCCCCATGCCCGATTTTCCACAGTTTGCCATTTCGTGAATTGGGTCACCCGACCGCGTTCCCGCGGGCGGCCCGCCGACACCTCCGCACGCCTTGTCGCGCAAGCGAGTTGAGCGTTGGCATTCGCAAAGGATCAAGTACCCCATAGGCTGCTGATCAAGGTCAAATGCCTCGATATAACAATTCCGCGCTTGTTCCCGGCATGCGCTCTCGCATACCTTCCCGAGCCATCGGGCGGACGCCGAATCCTGCCGCCGCCCGTACACCCATCGACGAACTCATTCGTACGGCAGGAGCGGGGGACCCAGGTAAGTCGCCGGACCGGACGACTCACATGGCGCAGCGCGTGACACAGCGCGCCGCACCGCGTGTTCGCACCGGGACGGCTTGGGGTCAAGCCACGCCTCTCACCAGGCACGGCCGGGCACCTCCCCGCCCGAACCCGACAGCTCACCTCGCAGGCGTAGGAGAGGAACGTCCCCATGTCTGCTGCCGTTCAGCCGCGCCGCACCCGTGCCAACCGTCTCGTCCGCCTGATCGCCGTCGCCGGCACCGGCGCGGCCGTGCTCGCCATGCCCCTGGTGGGCGCCGCCACGGCGTCCGCCACCACCGGCACGACGTCGGCCGCCACCACGCCCGCCGGGTACCCGAACAACCTCGACGGCTGGATCCGCGAGTCCCTCGCGATCATGGCCCAGAAGGGCATTCCGGGCTCCTACAACGGCATCTACCGCAATGTCATGCGCGAGTCCTCGGGCAACCCGAACGCCATCAACCTGTGGGACTCCAACGCGGCCAAGGGCATACCGTCCAAGGGTCTGCTCCAGGTGATCGACCCGACCTTCAACGCGTACCACGTGGCCGGGACGTCGTTCAACATCTACGACCCGGTCGCCAACATCACCGCCGCCTGCAACTACGCGGCCGCGCGCTACGGCTCGATCGACAACGTCAACGGCGCCTACTGACCGTCGCCGGGCCCCTGAGGGCCGTGGCACCACCGCTGCTCCCGGTCACCCGGCCGGGAACAGCCTTTCGAGGACGACGGCGATGCCGTCGTCCTCGTTCGACGCCGTGACCTCGTCGGCGACCGCCTTCAGCTCGGGGTGGGCGTTCGCCATCGCGACGCCGTGCGCCGCCCAGCGGAACATCGGGATGTCGTTGGGCATGTCGCCGAAGGCCACGGCGCCTTCCGCGGGGACCCCGAGCCGCTCGGCGGCCAGCGCGAGCCCGGTGGCCTTGGTCACCCCGCACGGCTGGAGCTCCACGGTGCCGGGCCCCGACATGGTGACCGTGGCCAGCGAGCCCACGACCGAGCGGGCCACCGCCGCCAACTCGTCGTCGGACAAGGTGGCGTGGCGCAGCAGGACCTTGCTGATCGGCGCCCGCCACAGGTCGTCGCGCCGGGCCACCCGGACCGCGGGCAGGGTCGGGTGGGGCATCCGGTATCCGGGTTCGATCAGGGTGAGCCCGTCGGTGCCGTCCTGGTCGACGGCGGCGAACACCGGGCCCGTCTCGGCCTCGATCTTGCCGAGCGCGGTCTCGGCCAGCTCCCGGTCCAGCCGGACCGACCACAGCATGCGGCCGGACGCGGCGTCGTACAGCTGCGCGCCCTGCCCGCACACCGCGAGCCCGGTGGCGCCGAGGGCGGTCAGCAGGGGGCGCACTCTGGGGGCCGGGCGGCCGGTGACCACCAGGTGCCGGGCCCCGGCCCGCGCCGCCCGCGCGAGCACGGCCAGCGAGCGCTCGGAGACGGTGTCGTCGCCGCGCAGCAGCGTCCCGTCCAGGTCGGTGGCGATCAGTGCGTACGCGGGGGAGGCAACCATGATCAGAGAATACGGACCGATCCCCTCCACCGAGCCCCGCGTCATCCCCCGACTCCCGTGTCATTCCCCGGACTTGCAGCTTTGCCGACTTCAAGTGGGGGTGCGGGGAGGCGAGGTGGGGGTGGGACCAGCCGCCGCTCCCGCTCTCCGCGACCGCCCCCCACCACTCACCCGTGTTCCCGCGCCACATGCCCCGCCAGTCTCGGGGAGGCGAATTCCGTGCCGCACACGAAGCGCATCACCGGGCCGTAGGAGGAGGCGGCCGGGAGGCCGGTGAAGTAGAGGCCGGGAACCGAGGAGACGTAGCCGGTGCCGAGGCGCGGGGCGCCGCGGCTCGTCGCGAGGCGGGTGCGCAGGGTGGGGCCGAGGAAGTCCATCGCGGAGACGTCCACCCGGTAGCCGGTCGCCGCGATGACATGGTCGGCGGTCAGGTGATCCACGCGGCCGCCGTGCGTGCGCACCGTCAGCACCGGGCCCCCGTCCTGCGCCGCCGCGCCCAGCACCCGTTCGACGTCCGATACCCGCACCGCGCCCTCGAACCGTTCCCGCAGCCACCACGCGCCGAGCGGCCCGAGCACCCGGCGCACCAGGAAGTGCCGGGTGGCCTCGGGCAGGAAGCGGTAGGGGTGCGGGCAGTAGCTGAACGCCCACAGCGACCAGGCCCGCCCGAACGGCGACTCGGGACGCAGCCTCGGCTGCTCCCAGGGCGGCGCCCCGAAGGCGACCCGCCCGCGCCCCCGCGCCACCACCCGCACCCGCGCCCCGGCCTCCGCCGCCAGCACGGCCGTCTCCAGCGCGGACTGCCCGGCGCCGACCACGATCAGCTCCTTGCCGCGAAAGCGCCCGAGGTCGTGGTGCTGGGAGCTGTGCGAGACGCAGCTTTCCGGCCCCGCACCGGCCGCCGTCCGCAGCTCCGCCGGGAGATGGGCCAGCCCGGACAGCCCGGTGGCCACGACCACCGCCCGCGCGGCGAACGACTCCCCCGAGTCCAGCTTGAGTTCGAACCCCCCGCCCGCCTCCCGCCCGGCCGGCTCGACGGAGACCACCCGCACCCGTTCGAGATCCGGCACGAGCCGCCGCTGGAACCACTCGCCGTACCCGACGAAGGTCCCGACCGGGATGACGTCCTCGTCAGCGGCGAGCCGGCGGATCCCGGCCGCGTCGCAGTAGTCGGCGAGGGTGTGGCCGGGCTGCGGGCAGTCCAGGCTGGAGGCAGCGGGGGTCGATTTCAGGAGCATGCCCGCGGGCATATGGGCGCGCCAGCTGACCATGGGGTCGCCGAAGACCCGTACGGGCAGGCCGCGCGCCCGCAGATGGGCGGCGGTGGACAGGCCGAATGGCCCCGCCCCGATGACTGCAACCGGTCGGATCACGAAGTCCCTCCCCAGGACGCGTTCCTTCGGGGCCACCGCCACTTCGGTGGCCTACTCCGTGGTGCCGCCGCGGCGGTGGACCCGCCACAGCTGACGCAGATGCCGCGCGCCCGGACGCGCGAACCGGGCGAGCATCGTGAGGAACGGCAGCGGATCGTCGCCCGCGAACCACGCCAGCTCCGTCCCGCTCGCCCGCGCCGGCGCGTGCGGGGTCGTATAGCCGCCACGGCGGTAGGCGAGCAGGGCCGGCAGGTCGATGTTCTCCACCACATAGCGCCGCCCGGCCCGCTGCTCCCCCTCGGGCACGGGCCGCCCGGTCAGGTCGAGGTGCAGCGCCCGTACGACGTCCACGCCCGCCGCGCTCTCGAACAGCCGGAACTGCGCGCCCATCCGCGGATTGAAGTCCAGCAGTTTGTACCGCCCGTCGCGCCGGTCGAAGCGCACGTCCAGGTCGGCCACCCCGCTGAACCCGATCCGCCGCGCGAACCGCGCCGCCAGGCCCGCGAGTTCCGGGTTGTCGACCACGTACGCGTGCGCGGTCATGCCCGCGTGCGGCGGCCAGGAACGCACCTTCACCCCGGTGAACAGCGCGAGCGGGTTCGCGTGCCGGTCGAAGCAGGCGTGCACGATCCAGTCCTCGGCCTGCTCGCGCGGCAGGTACTCCTGGAGGATCACCCCCGGATCCGGCCCCCACCCGCGGGCCAGGGCGAGCAGGCCCGCGCGGGTGGCGATCCGTGTGGTGCCGCCCACCGCGGGCCGGCTGCGCCGCAGGAACGCCTCCCGGTTCTTCGCCACCACCGGGAAGCTCGCGGTGTCGGCGAAGGCCACGACCTCCTCGTACGACCTCGGGAAGGCCGCCGCCGGGGAGGCGAGCCCGTGCCCGTGCGCCGTGCACAGTTCGTGCAGCCCCTGCTTGCTGGCCACCCGGCGGGGCAGCGCGGGGTCCACCCGCGGGCAGAGAAAGGATCCGGCCAGCGCGTCGCGGTGCTCGGCGATCAGGACGGCCGCCTCCTCGTCGGTCGGGATCAGCACGGCGGGCCGGCCGATCCGGCGGCCGATGCGCAGCAGCCCCTCGACCAGACGACCGGGGTCCTCCGCGCCGGTCGTCGGCCAGACGAACGCCCGGCGCAGATAGCGGGAGGCGGCCGCCGGTGTGTACGGGTCCTCGGTGATCGCGTACATGGGCACGCCGAGCCGGCCCAGGCTGCGGATCGCGCCCACCCCGCCGTGGTGCAGCGGGTAGGCGCCGAACTTGACGATCAGTCCCGGCACCCCGCGGTCGACCTGCACGGGCACACCGGCGGTGTCTTCGGCCACGGGTCCCCCCACGTGTCCTCCGGGGGAACGGATCCACCCCGTCCGTCTCCCCCGGAGGACGCTAAGCCGGAACTACCGCATCCGACAAGGGTCTTTCGGACATTGCGAACTCTTGAGGCACTACGGGGGCAACCCCCCAGCCACTGCCCAAGACCGGTGTCCCGGCCGTAACGTGTGGCTCGATCACGTGCAACGCATCGCCATGCATGGCCTGGATGAGAGCGAGGCAGTACCCCGATGCCCCCCTTCGACGTCCCCGAGGGCGACCCCTTCGGCCCGCACAACCTCCCCTATGGCGTGTTCTCGCCCTCCGGCAGCCGGGAGCGCAGGGTCGGTGTCCGGCTCGGGGACCAGGTCCTCGACGCGGGCGCCGCGGCCGCGGCCCTCGGCTCGCCGCACCACGCGCTGCTCGCCCGCCCCACCCTCAACCCGCTGCTGGCGGCCGGGCGTGCCGCGTGGAGCGAGGTGCGCGCCGCGCTCACCTCGTGGGTCACCGACCCGGCGTACCGCGAGACGCTCGCGCCCCTGTTCCACCCGCTGTCCGAGGTGAACCTGCACCTGCCCTTCGAGGTCGCGGACTACGTCGACTTCTACGCCTCCGAGCACCACGCCCGCAACGTCGGCAAGGTCTTCCGCCCGGACGCCGAGGACTCCCTCACCCCGAACTGGAAGCACCTGCCGATCGGGTACCACGGCCGCTCCGGCACCGTGGTGGTCTCGGGCACGGATGTCGTACGGCCCTCCGGGCAGCGCAAGGGCCCCGCCGACCCGGCGCCCGTGTTCGGGCCCTCGATCAGGCTGGACATCGAGGCCGAGGTCGGCTTCGTCGTCGGCGTGCCCAGCGAGCAGGGGACCCCGGTCGCACTCGGCGACTACCGTAAGCACGTCTTCGGGCTGTGCCTGCTCAACGACTGGTCCGCGCGCGACATCCAGGCCTGGGAGTACGTCCCCCTCGGACCGTTCCTCGGCAAGTCCTTCTCGACCTCCGTATCGGCCTGGATCACCCCGCTGGACGCCCTGGAGCACGCGCGGGTGGCCCCGCCCGAGCGCACCCACCCGCTGCTGCCCTACCTGGACGACGCCGCCCCCGGCATCGAGCCCGGCGGCTACGACCTGCGCATCTCGGTCGTCCTCAACGGCGAGGTGATCGCCGAGCCGCCCTTCTCCGCCATGTACTGGACCGCCGCCCAGCAGCTCGCCCAGATGACCGTCAACGGCGCCAGCCTGCGCACCGGCGATCTGTACGGCTCCGGCACCGTGAGCGGGCCCGAGCAGCACCAGCGCGGCTCCCTGCTGGAGCTGACCTGGAACGGCCGCGACCCCCTCGAACTCCCCGGCGGCAAGCGCGCCTTCCTGGAGGACGGCGACGTGGTGACCCTGACCGCGTGGGCGCCCGGCCCGGACGGAACCCGCGTGGGCCTCGGCGAGGTGACCGGCCGGATCGTGCCCTCGGCCTGATCCGGCGGGCGCCGCGCGGCGGGCCGGGAGCGGACGGTTCGGCCCCGACACCTGACTCGCGGCGCCCCTCTTCGTCATACTGGCGGCAGCACGCACCACCCACGGCGGCCGCCCCAGCGCGCCGCCCCCTTGCGCACCGCCCCTCCGCGAACCCCTCTCCGATCAGGAACCGGAGCCCCGGCATGACCGTCTGCCTGCTCCTGCTCAGCGTCGTCGCCCTGACCGCGGCCGGCCCGGCACCGCGCGCGCTGACCCGCGCCGACTGGCCCGAACGGGAACCCGTGGTCGCCCTCTGGGTGTGGCAGTGCCTGGTCGCCACCGTCCTGCTGTGCTGTCTGGCCGCGCTGACGCTGGGCACCGCGGCGGTCTTCCACACCGTGCGCGACCATGTGTTCGCCCCCGCGCCGCCCGCCGTCACCGCCGCCTACGATCTCTCCGCCGCGCCGGTGTGGGCCGCCGCCCTCACCGTCCTGCTCGCCAGCGGGGCCGCCTGGACCACCGCGATGCTCGGCCGGGAACTGGTCGAGGCCCGCCGCAGCCGCGGCCAGGCCCGCGCCCAGCTGCGCGAACGCGCCCCCGATCTGCCCGCCGGACTGCCGATGGCGCGGGGCCCGATGCTGGTGCTGGAGGACGAGTACCCGGACGCCTGGTGGATGCCGGGCCATCCCCCGCAACTGGTGGTCACCACCGGTGCGCTGCACCGGCTGACCGGCCACCAGCTGGACGCCGTCCTCACCCATGAGCGGGGCCACGCGCGCGCCCACCACGACTGGCTGCTGCACCTGTCGGCCGCGCTCGCCACCGGCGTCCCGCGGGTGCCGCTGTTCGCCCACTTCCGCGACCAGACGCACCGTCTGGTGGAGCTGGCCGCGGACGACGCCGCCTCCCGCCGCTGCGGCCATCTGACCACCGCCCTCGCGCTGATCGAGCTGAACCAGCACCGGGGCGTCCTGTCCTGCGCCTCCAGCCGCCGCCTGCTGGGCGAGCGGGTGGACCGCCTGCTGGAACCGCCCCCGCGACTGCTGCGCCGCCAGCGCGCCCTGACCACGACGGTCGCCGCGCTGGTGCCGCTCCTCCCGCTGCTGATCACCTTCGCACCGGGGCTGCGGGCGCTGTCCTGAACCGGCGGAACGCCGGGCCGACGGCGGTCCGCCGGAGCGACGGCGGCCTGCCAGGGCGACGACGGCCTGCCGGAGCAACGACGGCCTGCCGGGCGACGGCGGCCTACCGGAGCGACGGCCTGCCGGGACGACGGCGGCCTGCCAAGGCGACGGCGGCCTGCCGGGCGACGGCCTGCCGGGCGACGGCGGCCTGCTGGGGCGACGGCGATCCGCCGGGGCGACGGCGGTCCGCCGGTGCGGCTATATCCAGTCGTCCGGCTCCGGTTCGTCCTCCGGGCCCGGCCAGTCGTCCTCCGGGGCCTCGCCCGGCGCGGGTGGCTCGGCGGCGGTCCGGACCTGGCCGGATCCGTCCAGGGAGGCCAGCACGGCGAGCACCTCCTCGCCGTACGTCGCCAGCTTCTTCTCGCCGACCCCACTGATGCCGGCCAGCTCCCGCAGCGAACCCGGCATACGGGAGACGATGGCGCGCAGGGTGGCGTCGTTGAAGATGATGTACGGCGGCACGCCCTGCTCCTTGGCCTGCCCGGTGCGCCAGGCGCGCAGCGCCTCGAAGGCGGGCTGGAGCTCCTCCGGCAGCTCGGCCACGGCCGCCTTGGCCTTGCTGCCGCCCCGGCCGGAACCGGAACCGGAACCCGACCGGGAGACGGCCGCCCGCTTCGGCTCCTTGCGCAGCGGCACCTCCCGCTCGCCCCGCAGCACGGTGCCGCTCGCCTCGGTGAGCACCAGCGTGCCGTACTCCCCCTCGACCGCGAGCAGGCCCTGTGCCAGCAGTTGCCGGATGGCGCCGCGCCACTCCCCCTCGGAGAGGTCCTGGCCGATGCCGAACACGGACAACTGGTCGTGGTCGAACTGGATCACCTTGGCGGTGCGCTTGCCGAGCAGGATGTCCACGATCTGGAGGGCGCCGAACTTCTGTCCGCGCTCGCGCTGCAACCGCACCACGGTGGACAGCACCTTCTGCGCGGCGACCGTGCCGTCCCAGGTCTCCGGCGGGGTCAGGCAGGTGTCGCAGTTGCCGCAGCCCGCGGCGCCGGGCTCCTGGCCGAAGTAGGCGAGCAGCTGGCCGCGCCGGCACCCGGCGGTCTCGCACAGCGCGAGCATCGCGTCCAGATGGGCGGCGGCCCGGCGGCGGAACGCCTCGTCGCCCTCGCCGGACTGGATCAGCTTGCGCTGCTGCACCACGTCGTTCAGGCCGTATGCCATCCAGGCGGTGGAGGGCAGTCCGTCGCGGCCCGCGCGGCCGGTCTCCTGGTAGTAGCCCTCGATGGACTTGGGCAGGTCCAGGTGGGCCACGAAGCGCACATCGGGCTTGTCGATGCCCATGCCGAAGGCGATGGTCGCCACCACGACCAGGCCGTCCTCGCGCAGGAACCGGGACTGGTGCGCCGCGCGGGTGCCCGCGTCCAGGCCCGCGTGGTACGGCACCGCCTCGATGCCGTTGGCACGAAGGAACTCCGCGGTCCGCTCCACCGAGTTGCGCGAGAGGCAGTACACGATGCCCGCGTCGCCGGGATGCTCCTCGCGCAGGAAGGCGAGCAGCTGCTTGCGCGGGTCGGCCTTGGGCACGATCCGGTACTGGATGTTCGGCCGGTCGAAGCTGGCGACGAAGTGCCGGGCCTCAGGCAGGTTCAGCCGCTGGGTGATCTCCTGGTGGGTGGCCCGCGTCGCGGTGGCCGTCAGGGCGATGCGCGGGACGTCCGGCCAGCGCTCGCCGAGCAGGCTCAGCGCGAGGTAGTCGGGGCGGAAGTCATGGCCCCACTGGGCGACGCAGTGCGCCTCGTCGATCGCGAAGACGGAGATCTTGCCGCGCGAGAGCAGGTCCAGGGTGCTGTCCAGGCGCAGCCGCTCCGGCGCCAGATACAGCAGGTCCAGCTCGCCGGCCAGGAACTCGGCCTCGACCGTCCGCCGCTCGTCGAAGTCCTGCGTGGAGTTGACGAAGCCGGCCCGCACACCGAGCGCGCGCAGGGCGTCCACCTGGTCCTGCATGAGCGCGATCAGCGGCGAGACGACCACGCCGGTGCCGGGTCTGACCAGGGCCGGGATCTGGTAGCACAGCGACTTGCCGCCGCCGGTGGGCATGAGGACCAGGGCGTCGCCGCCCGCCACCACATGCTCGATGATCGCTTCCTGTTCGCCCCGGAAGGCGTTGTACCCGAAGACCCGGTGCAGCGTGGTCAGCGCCTCGCTCGCGTCCGCGCCGGGTCCCTCGGTCACCACTGGCATCTCGCTGATCCCGCCCGTCAAATCCATCGTCCTGTCCCCCGTCGGTCCCCCGTGTGCCGTCGTGCGCCCTCCGCCCACCACTGCCTCAACGATAGGGGTCCGCACCGACAGCCCCGGAGTTATCCACAGACTGGGAACATCAGTGCGAATAAAGTGGGCCGTTCGTCACCCGAACAGCCGCTTCCGATGGCCCCCGAGCCGGCCCCCGGCACATCCTGCTCGATGCGACCCCCGTCTCCTCCCCCAGGAGCAAGGAGCCCCGCACGATGCCCGCTCATCTGACCCGACCCGCCCTCGCCCTCGTGGCCTCCGCCGTCGCCCTCGGCCTCGCCACCGCGCCCGCACGGGCCGACCGGGGGCCCGTCGATCCCTCCGTCTGGAAGCAGCTCGCGCCGACGGTGTCGGCCACCGCGAAGTACCGGTCCGTCCAGCTCGCCGTGGCCGCCGGTTACCGGCCCAACCCCTGCACCATGGACATGAACGACGGCATGGGCGCCATGGGCTACCACTACATCAACCCCAAGCTCTACGGCTCTCTCGACCCGGCCAGGCCCGCCGCCCTGCTCTACGAGGACGACGGCAAGGGCGGGCGCAGGCTCACCGGGGTGGAGTGGATCGTGAAGGCCGGCAAGAACACCGCGCGGCCCACGATGTTCGGCCGGAAGTTCGAGGGCCCGGTCACCGCGCACCACAACTCGACCATCCCGACCCACTACTCCCTGCACGCCTGGCTCTACAAGAAGAACCCCAGCGGCCTGTTCTACGAGTGGAACCCCGACGTGAAGTGCCCCTATCCGGGCGCGCCGGGCTGACCCCGCGGCAGCGCGCAGGCCCCGGTTCCGCGGACGGAACCGGGGCCTCGCCATGAGCAACACGCGCACTCAGCACACTCGGCGCGCTGGGCGGACTCAGCGCACGAACACGCTCGCCTGACTCGCCAGGTTCAGGAAGTACTGCGGCGCCACACCCAGCACCAGCGTCACCGCCACGCCGAGCCCGATCGCCAGCGTCGTCAGCGGTGACGGCACCGCCACCGTCGGCCCCTCCGGCTTGGGCTCGCTGAAGAACATCAGCACGATCACGCGGATGTAGAAGAACGCGGCGATCGCCGAGGAGATCACACCGATGACCACCAGCGGGACCGCGCCCCCGGCCGCCGCCGCCTTGAAGACGGCGAACTTTCCCGCGAAGCCGGAGGTCAGCGGGATACCGGCGAAGGCCAGCAGGAACACCGCGAAGACCGCCGCCACCAGCGGGGAGCGCCGGCCGAGCCCGGCCCACTTGGACAGGTGGGTCGCCTCGCCGCCCGCGTCCCGCACCAGCGTGACCACCGCGAAGGCGCCGATCGTCACGAACGAGTAGCCGGCCAGATAGAACAGGACCGACGACACGCCGTTCTTCGAGGTCGCGATGACACCCGCGAGGATGAACCCGGCGTGCGCGATGGACGAGTACGCCAGCAGCCGCTTGATGTCGGTCTGGGTGATCGCCACGATCGCGCCGCCCAGCATGGTGATGATCGCCACCGCCCACATCACCGGCCGCCAGTCCCAGCGCATCCCCGGCAGCACCACGTACAGCAGCCGCAGCAGCGCGCCGAACGCGGCCACCTTCGTCGCCGCCGCCATGAAGCCGGTCACCGGGGTGGGCGCGCCCTGGTAGACGTCGGGCGTCCACATGTGGAAGGGCACCGCGCCCACCTTGAACAGCAGGCCCATCACCAGCAGGGCGGCCCCGATGAGCAGCAGCGCGTCATTGCCCATGGTGTTGGCCAGCGCCGGGTTCACATCGGTGACCGAGCCGTCCACGACCTGGGCGATGCGGGCGTACGACACCGAGCCCGCGTAGCCGTACAGCAGCGCGATGCCGAACAGGGTGAACGCGGAGGCGAACGCGCCCAGCAGGAAGTACTTGACCGCGGCCTCCTGCGACATCAGCCGCTTGCGGCGGGCCAGCGCGCACAGCAGGTACAGCGGCAGGGAGAAGACCTCCAGGGCGACGAACAGCGTCAGCAGGTCGTTCGCCGAGGTGAAGACCAGCATGCCGGAGACCGCGAACAGCAGCAGCGGGAAGACCTCGGTGGTGGTGAACCCGGCCCTGACCGCGGCCTTCTCGGTGTCGCTGCCCGGCACGGCGGCGGCCTGCGCGGCGAAGGAGTCCACCCGGTTGCCGTGTGCCGCCGGGTCGAGCCGCCGCTCGGCGAAGGTGAACAGGCCCACCAGACCGGCCAGCAGGATGGTGCCCTGGAGGAACAGCGAGGGGCCGTCGACCGCGATGGCGCCCATGGCGGCGATGTGCGCCTTCGTGGTGCCGTACCCGTCGGCGGCGAGCCCGATGACCGCGGCGAACGCGGCGCACAGGGCGACGACCGACACGAACACCTGCGCGTAATAGCGGGACCTGCGCGGGACGAACGCCTCCACCAGGACCCCGACCAGCGCGGCGCCGAGGATGATCAGCGTGGGCGACAATTGCCCGTATTCGATCTTCGGCGCGCCGATCTGGGGGATGCGGTCGGCCGCGTTTGTCCACAGGCTGTGGACGGCTGGGGTGCTCACTTGACCGCCTCCACCTCGGGCTTGGGGTCCTTCTTCTGGACGTCGGACATGGTGTGCCTGACCGCCGGATTGACGATGTCCGTCACGGGCTTCGGATAGACGCCCAGGAAGATCAGCAGCACGATCAGCGGGGCGACCACCAGGACCTCACGCACCCGCAGGTCGGGCATGGCCGAGACCTCGGGCTTCACCGGGCCCGTCATGGTGCGCTGGTAGAGCACCAGCGTGTAGAGCGCGGCGAGCACGATGCCGAAGGTGGCGATGATCCCGATCACCGGGTAGCGCGTGAACGTGCCCACCAGGACGAGGAATTCGCTCACGAACGGCGCGAGGCCGGGCAGCGACAGGGTGGCCAGGCCGCCGATCAGGAAGGTGCCGGCGAGCACCGGGGCGACCTTCTGCACCCCGCCGTAGTCGGCGATGAGCCGCGAGCCGCGGCGGGAGATCAGGAATCCGGCGACCAGCATCAACGCGGCCGTGGAGATGCCGTGGTTGACCATGTAGAGGGTGGCGCCGGACTGGCCCTGGCTGGTCATCGCGAAGATGCCCATGATGATGAAGCCGAAGTGGGAGATCGAGGCGTACGCCACCAGGCGCTTGATGTCCCGCTGGCCGACCGCGAGCAGCGCCCCGTAGACGATGCTGATCAGTGCCAGCACCAGGATCACCGGCGTCGCCCACCTGCTGGCGTCCGGGAACAGCCCGAGGCAGAAGCGGAGCATCGCGAAGGTGCCCACCTTGTCGACCACCGCCGTGATGAGGACGGCGACCGGGGCGGTGGACTCCTGCATGGCGTTGGGCAGCCAGGTGTGCAGCGGCCACAGCGGCGCCTTCACCGCGAAGGCGAAGAAGAAGCCGAGGAACAGCCAGCGTTCGGTGCTCGTCGCCATGTGCAGCGAGCCGCTGGCGCGCGCCTCGGCGATCTGCTGGAGGGAGAAGTTCCCGGCGACCACGTAGAGGCCGATCACCGCGGCCAGCATGATCAGTCCGCCGACCAGGTTGTAGAGGAGGAACTTCACCGCCGCGTACGAGCGCTGGGTGGCCGCCGCCTCCTCGCCCTGGGCGTGGGCGCGGTCCCCGAAGCCGCCGATGAGGAAGTACATCGGGATCAGCATGGCTTCGAAGAAGATGTAGAACAGGAAGACGTCGGTGGCCTCGAAGGAGATGAGGACCATCGCCTCGACCGCCAGGATCAGCGCGAAGAAGCCCTGGGTGGGGCGCCAGCGGCGGCTGCCGGTCTCCAGCGGGTCGGCGTCGTGCCAGCCGGCCAGGATGACGAACGGGATCAGTACGGCGGTCAGCGCGATCAGCGCCACCCCGATGCCGTCGACCCCCAGTTCGTACCGCACCCCGAAGTCGCGGATCCAGGAGTGGGATTCGGTGAGCTGGTAGCGGGCGCCGCCCGGATCGAAGCGGACCAGGACGGTGATCGCCAGCGCGAGCGTGCCGAGCGAGACGAGCAGGGCCAGCCACTTGGCGGCGGCCCGCCGGGCGGCCGGTACGGCGGCCGTGGCGACGGCTCCCACGGCGGGGAGCGCCGCCGTCGCTGTCAGCAGGGGAAAGGACATCGGTATCAGACCGCCCTCATCAGCAGGGTCGCGGCGACCAGGAGGGCCGCGCCGCCGAACATCGAGACCGCGTAGGAGCGGGCGAAGCCGTTCTGGAGCCGGCGCAGCCGCCCGGACAGGCCGCCGAAGCCGGCCGCCGCGCCGTTGACGACCCCGTCGACCAGGCTGTGGTCGACGTAGACCAGGGAGCGCGTGAGGTGTTCGCCGCCGCGCACCAGGACCACGTGGTTGAAGTCGTCCTGGAGGAGGTCGCGGCGGGCCGCGCGGGTGAGCAGGGAGCCGCGCGGGGCGAGTGCCGGGACGGGCTTGCGGCCGTACTGCACCCAGGCGATGCCCACGCCGATCACCAGGCAGACCATGGTGGCGATGGTGACCTCCCCGGCGCTGACCGGGGAGTGACCCTCGCTGTGTCCGGTGACCGGCTCCAGCCACTTCAGGAAGCGGTCGCCGACGCTGAAGAAGACGCCGCCGAAGACCGAGCCGACGGCCAGCACGATCATCGGGATCGTCATGACCTTCGGGGATTCGTGCGGATGCGGCTCGGCGTGTTCGCCGCGGTGCTCGGCGGCGGGCTCGGCGCTCGGGGCCTCGGGCGACCGGGTCGCCCGGTCGCGCCAGCGCTCCTCGCCGAAGAACGTCATCAGCATCACGCGCGTCATGTAGAACGCGGTGATGGCCGCGCCCACCAGGGCCGCGCCGCCGAGGATCCAGCCCTCGGTGCCGCCCTTGGCGAAGGCCGCCTCGATGATCTTGTCCTTGGAGAAGAAGCCGGACAGGCCCGGAAAGCCGATGATGGCGAGGTAGCCGAGGCCGAAGGTGACGAAGGTGACCGGCATGTACTTGCGCAGGCCGCCGTACTTGCGCATGTCGACCTCGTCGTTCATGCCGTGCATCACGGAGCCGGCGCCGAGGAACAGTCCGGCCTTGAAGAAGCCGTGGGTCACCAGGTGCATGATCGCGAAGACGTAGCCGATGGGGCCGAGGCCCGCGGCCAGCACCATGTAGCCGATCTGCGACATGGTCGAACCGGCCAGCGCCTTCTTGATGTCGTCCTTGGCGCAACCGACGATCGCACCGAACAGCAGGGTGACCGCGCCCACCACGGTGACGGCGAGCTGGGCGTCCGGCGCCGCGTTGAAGACGGCCGCCGAGCGGACGATCAGATAGACGCCCGCGGTCACCATGGTCGCCGCGTGGATCAGGGCCGACACCGGGGTCGGGCCCTCCATCGCGTCCCCGAGCCAGGACTGGAGCGGCACCTGGGCGGACTTGCCGCACGCGGCGAGCAGCAGCATCAGCCCGATCGCGGTGAGCTTGCCCTGGGAGGCGCCGTCGGCATGGCCGAAGACCGGGCCGAAGGCGAAGGTGCCGAAGGTGGTGAACATCAGCATGATCGCGATCGACAGGCCCATGTCGCCGACGCGGTTGACCAGGAACGCCTTCTTGGCGGCCGTGGCGGCGCTGGGCTTGTGCTGCCAGAAGCCGATCAGCAGGTAGGAGGCGAGGCCCACGCCCTCCCAGCCGACGTACAGCAGCAGGTAGTTGTCGGCGAGGACGAGCAGCAGCATCGCCGCGAGGAACAGGTTCAGATAGCCGAAGAAGCGGCGGCGCCGTTCGTCGTGCGCCATGTACCCGACCGAGTACAGATGGATCAGCGAGCCGACGCCGGTGATCAGCAGGACGAAGGTCATCGACAGCTGGTCGAGGCGGAAGGTGACGTCCGCCCGGAAGCCCTCGACCGGGACCCAGGTCCACAAGTGCTGCATCAGGGTGCGGTGTTCGGCGTTCTTGCCGAGCAGGTCGGCGAAGAGGACCAGGCCGACGGCGAAGGACGCGGTCGACAGCAGGGTGCCGATCCAGTGGCCGACGCGGTCCAGGCGCCGGCCGCCGGTCAGGAGGACGGCCGCTCCGAGCAGGGGCGCCGCGATCAGCAGCGCGATCAGTTTCTCCACGATTCTCCCGACCCCTTACAGCTTCATCAGGCTGGCGTCGTCGACCGAGGCCGAGTGGCGGGCACGGAACAGCGACACGATGATCGCGAGGCCGACCACGACCTCCGCGGCGGCGACGACCATCGTGAAGAAGGCGATGACCTGGCCGTCCAGGTTGCCGTGCAGCCGGGAGAAGGTGACGAACGCGAGGTTGCAGGCGTTCAGCATCAGCTCGACGCACATGAAGACCACGATGGCGTTGCGCCGGATCAGTACGCCGGTGGCGCCGATCGTGAACAACAGGGCTGCCAGATACAGGTAGTTGACCGGGTTCACTTCGACGCCTCCTCGGGCCGCTTGAACGTCTCCGGTTCGATCGGCGTCCGCTCCAGGCGGTCCGCGGAACGCTGTTCCAGCGCCCGCAGATCGTTGATGGCCTCCGTGGACACGTCCCGGATCTGGCCGCGTTCGCGCAGCGTCTTGCTGACGGTCAGCTCGGAGGGGGTGCCGTCGGGGAGCAGGCCCGCGATGTCCACCGCGTTGTGCCGGGCGTAGACACCCGGCGCGGGCAGCGGCGGCACGTACTTGCCCTCGCGGACGCGCTGTTCGGCCAGCTCCCGCTGGGTCTTGGCGCGCTCGGTGCGCTCGCGGTGGGTGAGCACCATGGCGCCGACGGCGGCCGTGATCAGCAGGGCGCCGGTGATCTCGAAGGCGAAGACGTACTTGGTGAAGATGAGGGCGGCCAGGCCCTCCACATTGCCGTTGGCGTTCGCCTGGCCGGTGCCGGCGAAGTCCTTCAGGGAGGCGTTGGCGATCCCGGCGAGCAGCAGCACGCCGAAGCCGGCCCCGCACAGCAGGGCCAGCCGGCGCTGCCCCTTGATCGTCTCCTTCAGCGAGTCCGCGGCGGTGACGCCGACGAGCATCACCACGAACAGGAACAGCATCATGATCGCGCCCGTGTAGACGACGATCTGCACGACGCCCAGGAAGTAGGCGCCGTTGGCGAGGTAGAACACCGCCAGGACGATCATGGTCCCGGCGAGGCTGAGCGCGCTGTGCACGGCCTTCTTCATGAAGACGGTGCACAGGGCGCCGAGCACCGCGACGGTGCCGAGCACCCAGAACTGGAACGCCTCACCGGTGGAGGTCGTATAGGCGGCGAGCTGCGCGCTCATGCGTCCACCTCCTGGTCCGCTTCCGTCCCGGCCCCGGAGCCCTCTTCCGCGGCGGTCTCCCCCTTGGAGACGGCGACCTGGCGGACCGTGCCGGGCGCGGCCTGGGTGACCAGGCCCCGGTAGTAGTCCTCCTCGGTGGTGCCCGGGAAGATGGAGTGCGGGGTGTCGACCATGCCCTCGTCGAGGCCGGCCAGCAGCTGTTCCTTGGTGTAGATGAGGTTCGCGCGGCTGGAGTCGGCCAGTTCGAACTCGTTGGTCATCGTCAGCGCGCGCGTCGGGCACGCCTCGATGCACAGCCCGCACAGGATGCAGCGGGCGTAGTTGATCTGGTAGACGCGGCCGTAGCGCTCGCCCGGCGAGTAGCGTTCCTCGTCGGTGTTGTCGGCGCCCTCCACATAGATGGCGTCGGCGGGGCAGGCCCAGGCGCACAGCTCGCAGCCGACGCACTTCTCCAGGCCGTCCGGATGGCGGTTGAGCTGGTGCCGTCCGTGGAAGCGGGGAGCGGTGGTCTTCTTCTGCTCCGGGTACTGCTCGGTCAGCCGCTTCTTGAACATGGCCCTGAAGGTCACGCCGAAGCCGGCCACGGGGTTCTGGAAACCGGGCTTGATCTCCTTGGGCTCCTCAGCCATCGGACGCCTCCTTTCCATCCGAAGTTCCGTCCGAAGCACGCCCGGACGATCCGTCACTCACAGTGTCCGCCCCACCACTGACAATCAGCTCCCGCTCCCGGCGCGGGCGGCGCCTGGGCACCGGCGGCAGCTCCTGTCCGGGCAGCGGCGGCACCGGGAACCCGCCCGCCATCGGGTCGAACCCGCCCTGGCCGGCGGCGGTCCGCTCGGCCGTCTGGGCCTTCTCGCGGAAGATGTCGACGACGAAGGAGATCAGCAGCAGGGCGAGCACCCCGCCGCCCACGTAGAGGGCGATGTCCGCGAAGTCGTAGTGCTCGTTGCGCAGCGCCCGCACGGACGCGACCAGCATCAGCCAGGTCACCGAGACCGGGATCAGGACCTTCCAGCCGAGCTTCATCAGCTGGTCGTAGCGGACGCGGGGCAGGGTGCCGCGCAGCCAGATGAAGAAGAACAGCAGCAGCTGCACCTTGACGACGAACCAGAGCAGCGGCCACCAGCCGTGGTTCGCGCCCTCCCAGAAGGTGCTGATCGGCCAGGGGGCGCGCCAGCCGCCGAGGAAGAGGGTGGTGGAGACGGCGGAGACCGTCACCATGTTCACGTACTCGGCGAGCATGAACATCGCGAACTTGATGGACGAGTACTCGGTGTTGAAGCCGCCCACCAGGTCGCCCTCGGACTCCGGCATGTCGAAGGGGGCACGGTTGGTCTCGCCGACCATGGTGACGATGTACAGGAGGAAGGAGACCGGCAGCAGCAGGATGTACCAGCGGTCGTGCTGCTGGGCCACGATGGTCGACGTCGACATGGAGCCCGAGTAGAGGAACACCGAGGCGAACGCGGCGCCCATGGCGATCTCGTAGGAGATCATCTGCGCGCAGGAGCGCAGACCGCCGAGCAGCGGGTACGTGGAGCCGGAGCTCCAGCCGGCCAGGACGATGCCGTAGATGCCGACCGAGGCGACCGCGAGGATGTAGAGCATCGCGATCGGCAGGTCGGTGAGCTGCATCGTCGTACGGGTGCCGAAGATGGAGATCTCGTGGTCGGCGGGGCCGAACGGGATCACCGCGATCGCCATGAAGGCCGGGATGGCCGCCACGATCGGCGCGAGGACGTAGACCACCTTGTCCGCGCGGCGGACGATCAGGTCCTCCTTGAGCATCAGTTTCACGCCGTCGGCGAGCGACTGGAGCATGCCCCAGGGGCCGTGCCGGTTGGGCCCGATGCGCAGCTGCATCCAGGCGACGACCTTGCGCTCCCAGACGATGGAGAACAGCACGGTCACCATCAGGAAGGCGAAGCAGAAGACGGCCTTGAGGACGACCAGCCACCAGGGGTCGCGGCCGAACATCGAGAGGTCTTCAGCGGCGAGGTACGGGCTCATGCCTCCACCTCCTTGGGGGCCGTCGCGGCGGGGGCCGCCGGGCCGATGCGGACGAGGTTGCCGGGCTGTGCCCCGGTGTCGGAGGCGACGCCGCCGCCGGCGGAGTTCAGCGGGAGCCAGACCACCCGGTCCGGCATCTCGCTGATCTGGAGCGGGAGTTCGACGGTCCCGGCGGGCCCGGTGACGGCGAGGCGATCGCCGTCACCGACGCCGGCCTCGGCGGCCGTGGCGGCCGACAGGCGGGCGCGGGCGGCGTGCCGGGTGCCGGCCAGCGCCTCGTCGCCCTCCTGGAGGAGGCCCTGGTCGAGCAGCAGCCGGTGGCCCGCGAGCACGGCCTCCCCGGCGGCCGGGCGGGGCACGGCGCCCGCCGGTTCCCGCGGCTCGCTGGCGTACGGGCCGTCCCAGGAGCCGAGCCGGTCGATCTCCGCGCGGATGGTGCGCACATCCGGCAGCCCCAGGTGGACGTCCATGGCGTCGGCCAGCATGTGCAGCACCCGCGCGTCGGTCGGGGCGAGGCGGCGCGTCATCTGGTCCGGCTTGAGCGCGGCCTCGAAGGAGCGGACCCTGCCCTCCCAGTCGAGGAAGGAACCGGCCTTCTCGGCGACCGCGGCGACCGGCAGCACCACGTCGGCGCGCTCGGTGACCTCGCTGGGCCGCAGCTCCAGCGAGACCAGGAAGCCGACCTGGTCCAGCGCCTCGCGGGCGCGGGCCGGGTCGGGCAGGTCGGCGACCTCGACGCCCGCGACCACCAGGGCCGCCAGCGCGCCGGTCGCGGCGGCCTCGACGATCCGCTCGGTGTCGCGGCCGTAGCCCAGCGGCAGTTCGGACAGGCCCCAGGCGGCGGCCACCTCGTCGCGGGCGCGCGGGTCGGTCGCGGGACGGCCGCCCGGCAGCAGCGCGGGCAGCGCGCCGACCTCCAGGGCGCCGCGCTCCCCGGCCCGGCGCGGGATCCACACCAGCCGGGCACCGGTCGCGGCGGCGGCCCGTACGGCGGCGGTGAACCCGCCGGCGACCGAGGCCAGCCGCTCCCCTACGACGATGACGGCGCCCTCGCCGCGCAGCGCCTCGGCGGCGCGGGTGCCGGGCGCCTCCAGGCCGACGCCGCTCGCGAGCGCGTCCAGCCACTCGGTCTCGGTGCCGGGCGCGGCCGGCAGCAGGGTGCCGCCCGCCTTCTGAAGGCCGCGGGTCGCGTGCGTGGCCAGCGAGAACACCAGCTGCTTGTGCTTGCGCCAGGCCTTGCGCAGCCGCAGGAAGACGCCGGGCGCCTCCTCCTCCGACTCGAACCCGACGAGCAGGACGGCGGGTGCCTTCTCCAGCAGGGAGTACGTGACCCCCGTACCGTCCAGGTCCCGGCCGCGGCCGGCCACCCTGGCGGCGAGGAAGGCCGCCTCCTCGGCGCTGTGCACCCGTGCGCGGAAATCGATGTCGTTGGTGTCGAGGGCGACCCGCGCGAACTTGCTGTACGCGTAGGCGTCCTCCACGGTCAGCCGGCCGCCGGTCAGCACGGCGGCACGGGAGCGGGCGGCGGTCAGACCGCGCGCGGCGGCCTCCAGCGCCTCCGGCCAGGACGCGGGCTCCAGGACGCCCCCGGCGCCCCGCACCAGCGGCGTGTCGAGGCGGTCCCTGAGCTGGGCGTAGCGGAAGCCGAAGCGCCCCTTGTCGCAGATCCACTCCTCGTTGACCTCGGGGTCGTTGCCCGCGAGCCGCCGCATGACCTTGCCGCGCCGGTGGTCGGTGCGGGTGGCGCAGCCGCCCGCGCAGTGCTCGCACACCGAGGGCGAGGAGACCAGGTCGAAGGGGCGGGAGCGGAAGCGGTACGCCGCCGAGGTGAGCGCTCCCACGGGGCAGATCTGGATGGTGTTCCCGGAGAAGTACGACTCGAAGGGGTCGCCCTCGCCGGTGCCGACCTGCTGGAGCGCGCCCCGCTCGATCAGCTCGATCATCGGGTCGCCCGCGATCTGGTTGGAGAAGCGGGTGCAGCGGGCGCACAGCACGCAGCGTTCGCGGTCCAGGAGCACCTGGGTGGAGATCGGGACCGGCTTCTCGTAGGTGCGCTTGCGGCCCTCGAAGCGGGACTCGGCGTTGCCGTGCGACATGGCCTGGTTCTGGAGCGGGCACTCGCCGCCCTTGTCGCAGACCGGGCAGTCCAGCGGGTGGTTGATGAGCAGCAGCTCCATCACTCCGTGCTGGGCCTTCTCGGCGACCGGGGAGGTCAGCTGGGTGCGCACCACCATGCCGTCGGTGCAGGTGATGGTGCAGGAGGCCATCGGCTTGCGCTGGCCCTCCACCTCCACGATGCACTGCCGGCAGGCGCCGGCCGGGTCCAGCAGCGGGTGGTCGCAGAAGCGGGGGATCTCGATGCCGAGCTGTTCGGCGGCGCGGATCACCAGGGTGCCCTTGGGCACGCTGATCTCGATGCCGTCGATCGTCAGCGTGACGAGGTCTTCCGGCGGGAGGGCCGCCTCTCCGCCACCCGCGGGAGCGTTGGTGGTCACGGTCATGCGTTCACCTCCGGGCGGTCCGCCCAGGCCGTCGACTTGGCCGGGTCGAAGGGGCAGCCCCGGCCCGTGATGTGCTGCTCGTACTCCTCGCGGAAGTACTTCAGCGAGGAGAAGATCGGGGAGGCCGCGCCGTCGCCGAGGGCGCAGAAGGACTTGCCGTTGATGTTGTCGGCGATGTCCGCGAGCTTGTCCAGGTCGGACCTGGCTCCCTTGCCCGCCTCGATGTCCCGCAGCAACTGCACCAGCCAGTACGTTCCTTCGCGGCAGGGCGTGCACTTGCCGCAGGACTCGTGGGCGTAGAACTCGGTCCAGCGGGTGACCGCGCGGACCACGCAGGTGGTCTCGTCGAAGCACTGGAGGGCCTTGGTGCCGAGCATGGAGCCGGCGGCGCCGACGCCCTCGTAGTCGAGCGGCACGTCCAGGTGTTCGGCGGTGAACATCGGCGTGGAGGAGCCGCCCGGCGTCCAGAACTTCAGCCGGTGTCCCGGCCGCATCCCGCCGCTCATCTCCAGGAGCTGGCGCAGGGTGATGCCGAGCGGGGCCTCGTACTGGCCGGGGCTCGCGACATGGCCGCTGAGCGAGTAGAGCGTGAAGCCCGGCGACTTCTCGCTGCCCATCGCCCTGAACCACTCTTTCCCGTTCTTCAGGATCGCGGGAACCGAGGCGATGGACTCGACGTTGTTCACCACGGTGGGGCAGGCGTAGAGCCCCTCGACGGCGGGGAAGGGGGGACGCAGCCGCGGCTGGCCGCGGCGGCCTTCGAGCGAGTCGAGCAGCGCGGTCTCCTCGCCGCAGATGTACGCGCCGGCGCCGGCGTGCACGGTGAGTTCGAGGTTCAGGCCGCTGCCGAGGATGTCCTCGCCGAGGTAGCCGGCCGCGTAGGCCTCGCGCACGGCTTCGTGCAAGCGGCGCAGGACCGGGACCACTTCACCCCGGAGGTAGATGAAGGCATGCGACGACCGGATGGCGTAGCACGCGATCACGATCCCCTCGATGAGGCTGTGCGGGTTCGCGTACAGGAGCGGGATGTCCTTGCAGGTGCCCGGCTCCGACTCGTCGGCGTTGACGACGAGATAGTGCGGTTTGCCGTCGCCCTGCGGGATGAACTGCCACTTCATGCCGGTCGGGAAGCCGGCGCCGCCGCGGCCGCGCAGTCCGGATTCCTTGACGTAGGCGATCAGGTCGTCGGGCGACATGGCGAGCGCCTTGCGCAGCCCCTCGTACCCCTCGTGCCGCCGGTAGACGTCCAGGGACCAGGAGCGGTCCTCGTCCCAGAAGGCCGACAGCACCGGTGCGAGCAGCTTCTCCGGGCTGGAGTCCTTGAGTTCGGCTGCCACGCTCATCACTCCCCCTCCTCGGCGGCGGGCCCTGCCGGGTGGGCGGGGTCGGAGGCCGACGTCTGGTGCGGCGCGTCATGGGAACTGAGGTGTTCGGCCGGCGACGGATCGTGCACCGCGCTCCCCGCCTCGTCGTGCGGACCGCCGTCCCGTGGATGGACCACGCGCGCGGGCTCCGACTCGCCCTTGGCCAGGCGCAGTCCGACCAGCGAGGCGGGTCCGGCGCTGCCGCCCTCCTCGACGGCTCCGGGCCGCTCGTCCGGGAAGCCGGCCAGGATGCGGGCGGTCTCCTTGAAGGTGCACAGCCGCGCCCCGCGGGTGGGCTGTACGGCCCGTCCGGCGCGCAGGTCGTCCACCAGGTTCCGGGCGCTGGTGGGCGTCTGGTTGTCGAAGAACTCCCAGTTGACCATCACGACCGGCGCGAAGTCGCAGGCCGCGTTGCACTCGATGTGCTCCAGGGTGACCTTGCCGTCCTCGGTGGTCTCCCCGTTGCCCACGCCCAGGTGTTCCTGGAGGGATTCGAAGATCGCGTCGCCGCCCATCACCGCGCACAGCGTGTTGGTGCACACCCCGACCTGGTAGTCGCCGGAGGGGCGGCGCCGGTACATGGTGTAGAAGGTGGCCACCGCGGTGACCTCGGCCGTGGTCAGGCCCAGCGTCTCCGCGCAGAACCGCATTCCGGTGCGCGTGACATGGCCCTCCTCGGACTGCACGAGGTGGAGCAGCGGCAGCAGGGCGGAGCGGGAGTCCGGGTAGCGGGCGACGATCTCGCGCGCGTCGGCCGCCAGGCGCTCCCGTACGTCGTCCGGGTAGGCGGGCGCGGGCGGTTCGGGCATGCCCAGGCTGACGCCGCGCTCCGAAGAAGAGGTGGTCACCGGTCGACGCCTCCCATCACGGGGTCGATGGACGCGACGGCGACGATCACGTCGGCGACCTGGCCGCCCTCGCACATCGCCGCCATGGCCTGAAGATTGGTGAAGGACGGGTCGCGGAAGTGGACCCGGTAGGGGCGGGTGCCGCCGTCGGACACGGCGTGCACGCCGAGTTCGCCCTTGGGGGACTCGACGGCCGCGTACGCCTGGCCCGGCGGGACCCGGAAGCCCTCGGTGACCAGCTTGAAGTGGTGGATCAGGGCCTCCATGGAGGTGCCCATGATCTTCTTGATGTGGTCGAGGGAGTTGCCGAGTCCGTCCGGGCCGAGGGCGAGCTGGGCGGGCCAGGCGATCTTCTTGTCGGCGACCATGACGGGGCCGGGCGCCAGCCGGTCCAGGCACTGCTCGATGATCCCGAGCGACTGGCGCATCTCCTCCAGGCGGATCAGGAAGCGGCCGTAGGCGTCGCAGCTGTCGGCGGTCGGGACCTCGAAGTCGTACGTCTCGTAGCCGCAGTACGGCTGGGCCTTGCGCAGGTCGTGCGGCAGGCCGGTGGCGCGCAGGATGGGCCCGGTGGCGCCGAGGGCCATGCAGCCGGCCAGGTCGAGGTAGCCGATGTCGCCCATGCGGGCCTTGAAGATGGGGTTCCCGGTGGCGAGCTTGTCGTACTCCGGAAGGTTGCGGCGCATCTTCTTGACGAACTCGCGGATCTGGTCGACCGCGCCGGGCGGCAGGTCCTGGGCGAGTCCGCCGGGGCGGATGTACGCGTGGTTCATCCGCAGGCCGGTGATCAGCTCGTAGAGGTCGAGAATCATTTCACGATCACGGAAGCCGTAGATCATGATCGTGGTCGCGCCCAGCTCCATGCCGCCGGTGGCGATGCACACCAGGTGGGAGGAGAGCCGGTTCAGCTCCATCAGGAGCACCCGGATGACCTTGGCGCGGTCGGTGATGTCGTCCTCGATGCCGAGGAGTTTCTCGACGGCGAGACAGTAGGCGGTCTCGTTGAAGAAGGACGTCAGGTAGTCCATGCGCGTGACGAAGGTGGTGCCCTGCGTCCACGTGCGGAATTCGAGGTTCTTCTCGATGCCGGTGTGCAGGTAGCCGATGCCGCAGCGGGCCTCGGTGACCGTCTCGCCGTCGATCTCCAGGATCAGCCGGAGCACCCCGTGGGTGGAGGGGTGCTGGGGACCCATGTTGACGACGATGCGCTCGTCGTCGGAGCGGGCCGCGGACTGGACGACCTCGTCCCAGTCGCCACCGGTGACCGTGTAGACGGTGCCCTCGGTGGTTTCCCGCGAAGAACTCTGCGTCCCGAAGGGACCCGATGAGGGGTGGTGGCCGGGAGACGGGTGGGCCGATGCTGACTCAGTGCTCACGAGTACGACCTCCGCTGGTCCGGAGCCGGGATCTGGGCGCCCTTGTACTCGACGGGGATGCCGCCGAGCGGGTAGTCCTTGCGCTGCGGGTGGCCCTGCCAGTCGTCCGGCATCATGATCCGGGTCAGGGCCGGGTGGCCGTCGAAGACGATCCCGAAGAAGTCGTACGCCTCGCGTTCGTGCCAGTCGTTGGTGGGATAGACGGACACCAGGGACGGGATACGCGGGTCGGCGTCGGGGGCGCTGACCTCCAGCCGGATCAGCCGGTTGTGGGTGATCGAGCGCAGGTGGTAGACGGCGTGCAGCTCGCGGCCCTTGTCGCCGGGGTAGTGCACCCCGCTCACGCCGGTGCACAGCTCGAAGCGCAGGGCGGGGTCGTCGCGCAGGGTGCGGGCGACGCGCGGCAGGTGCTCGCGCTCGATGTGGAAGGTGAGTTCGCCGCGGTCGACGACCGTCTTCTCGATCGCGTTGTCCGGCAGCAGCCCCTGTTCCTCCAGGGCGCCCTCCAGCTCGTCCGCGACCTCGTCGAACCAGCCGCCGTAGGGCCGGCTCGCGGGTCCGGGCAGCCGGACCGAGCGGACCAGGCCCCCGTAGCCGGAGGTGTCGCCGCCGTTGTTCGCGCCGAACATGCCGCGCTGGACGCGGATCTCCTCGCCGCCCTGGCCGCGCTGGCCGGGGAGGTTGGAGGCGGAGAGGTCCTTCTCGGGGTTCACCCCGTTCGCCCCGTCGCCGTGGGTGCCGTTCGCGTCGCTCACCGCAGCAGCCCCTTCATCTCGATGGTGGGCAGGGCCTTGAGCGCCGCCTCTTCCGCCTCGCGGGCCGCTTCCTCGGCGTTCACGCCGAGCTTGCCGGACTGGATCTTCTGGTGGAGCTTGAGGATCGCGTCCATCAGCATCTCGGGGCGGGGCGGGCAGCCGGGCAGATAGATGTCGACCGGGACGATGTGGTCGACGCCCTGGACGATCGCGTAGTTGTTGAACATGCCGCCCGAGGAGGCGCAGACGCCCATGGAGATCACCCACTTGGGGTTGGGCATCTGGTCGTAGACCTGCCGCAGGACCGGCGCCATCTTCTGGCTGACCCGGCCGGCCACGATCATCAGGTCCGCCTGCCGCGGTGAGCCGCGGAAGACCTCCATGCCGAAGCGCGCGAGGTCGTAGCGCCCGGCTCCGGTGGTCATCATCTCGATGGCGCAGCAGGCCAGGCCGAAGGTGGCCGGGAAGACGGATGCCTTGCGCACCCAGCCCGCGGCCTGTTCCACGGTGGTCAGCAGGAAGCCGCTCGGCAGCTTTTCTTCGAGTCCCATGTCTGTATTGGCCCCTCAGTCCCATTCCAGGCCGCCGCGCCGCCATACGTACGCGTACGCGACGAAGACGGTGAGCACGAAGAGGAGCATCTCCACGAGCCCGAAAAGCCCCAGGGCGTCGAAGGTGACGGCCCAGGGGTAGAGGAAGACGATCTCGATGTCGAAGACGATGAACAACATCGCCGTCAGGTAGTACTTGATGGGGAAGCGCCCGCCGCCGGCCGGCGTGGGGGTCGGCTCGATGCCGCACTCGTAGGCTTCGAGTTTGGCGCGGTTGTACCGCTTCGGACCGATCAGCGTGGCCATGACCACGGAGAAGATCGCAAAGCCTGCCCCGAGGGCTCCCAGTACGAGGATGGGCGCATACGCGTTCACCGCTCCTCGCTCCTCTCAGTCGGCACTGACTGCTGGCGGTTCGCTGGGCCGATGAAGATCGAGAACATGTGAAGCAGGTCACAAGCCCAACTGCTCCGCATCTTATGCCCGCCGATCTGTGATCTGCGACACGGGGTATTCCACAAGCTTTGTGATCTCCACCACCTGACGAAGGATCATGAAGTCGGATGATGGCTGATCTTCATACATGAAGCGTTCAGTTGATCACTAGAAGTGACAATTTCGCCCGTCATCGCAGGCCAAGAGGGGCGTCTCAATATCAAGAGAGTTCGCCTGCATGCAAATTGGCGCTAGGCGCCCGATCTTGATAGAGGACCGCGTTCACACCTCGGAGGGAGACGGGGGGCGCGGTGTGGACGGGAGTGGATGCGCGTGCACGCGTTCACGAGCTCCGCCCGCGCGGGACGCCGGTCTCCCGGCGACCGTTCCGTGACCTCCGTCACAGCCACAGGCGCCTCTCAGGAACCGGGCTTGGCCATCCACATCAACCGGTGGTAAGCGCGGGGCAATTCGGACGTAATGATCAAAGACCGTGATCAAGCCCTTGATCACGGGCGTCCGCAATGTCCGTTACGGCGTCAATAAAGGGCGACACGCCCGGCGTTTGAGGTCTCGATTGAGCAACTGTGGCGCAGCACACGTTTCTTGAAGATACGGAGGAGCCCCTGATACCGGTTGTTCCCATGTCCCACACCGCTCACATACGCAGCCACCGGAAGCCCCGCCGCAGCGCGTCGTCCCTCGCGATGCGGACCGGAGTTGCCGGTGGCGTCCTCAGCACCCTGGCCGTCGCCGGGGCCGCCGGTTCGGCCAGCGCCGCCGAGCCGGTGACGCAGACTCTCGAACTGCCCACCCTGACGGCCGACCTGGCCACCCAGGCCGCCCAGTCCGCGGACGCCACCCAGCAGGCCGCGGCCAATTACCAGCTCCAGGCCGAGCGTGACGCGGCCGCCGCGAAGGCCGCGAAGCAGGCCAAGGCGGACCTCGCCGAGGCCAAGCAGAAGGCGGCCGAGGCCAAGAAGAAGGCCGAGGAGACCGCCCGCAAGGAGGCCGCCGCCCGCGCCTCGCGCGGCACCACCCGGATCGCCCTCACCGCCGACGACACCTCCGGTTCCACCTCCGCGAGCACCGGCACCAGCACTGGCTCCTCCACGGCCACCGGCTCCGCCGCCGCCGTCGTCAGCTTCGTCAAGTCGCAGCTGGGCAAGGCGTACGTCTCCGGCGCCACCGGCCCCTCCGCGTACGACTGCTCGGGCCTGGTGCAGACCGCCTTCAAGCAGGTCGGCGTGAGCCTGCCGCGCGTCTCCCAGGACCAGTCGACCGCCGGCACCCAGGTCTCGCTGAGCGACCTCCAGCCGGGCGACATCCTGTACTGGGGCAGCGCGGGCAGCGCGTACCACGTCGCGGTGTACGTGGGCGACGGCATGTTCGTCGGCGCGCAGAACCCGTCCTCCGGCGTCTCGGAGCACCCGCTGTCGTACGACGAACCGACGGGCGCCGTGCGCGTACTCTGAGGCATCCCGTACCGTTTCGCATACTTGGGGCGCGTTCCGCGCCTCACGCAGGGCCGCAGCCGCTCGGGGGCAGCGGCCCTGCGGCGTCTCCTGGCATGCTCGGGGCGGACCGCCGGACGGCGGTTTCGTCCACGAGTGAAGGAGAAGACGCGATGCCACGCGTGTTCGTACAGGGCGCCCCTGTCGCCGAGTTCCCCCGATACGCCCCCGAGGCCGGGCGCGGCGCGGTGCGCCGGGTGACCGAGGTCGGCGAGGCGGTGCTGCACAAGCCGTGCCGGGATGTCACGGAGTTCGGGCCCGACCTCGCCGCGCTCATCGACGACATGTTCCGCACGATGTACGTCGCCGAGGGTGCCGGGCTCGCGGCGAACCAGGTCGGGGTCGATCTGCGCCTTTTCGTGTACGACTGCCCCGACGACGACGGAAACCGGCATGTCGGACACATCGTCAACCCGGTGCTGGACACGCCCTCCAAGGGGCGGCGGCTGCTGGACGAGGGCGAGGGCTGCCTGTCGGTGCCGGGCGCGGTGATGGCGCTGCCGCGGCCCGACCGGGCGGTCGTACGCGGCCGGGACCGGGACGGGCACCCGCTCACGGTGGAGGGCACGGGCTACTTCGCGCGCTGCCTCGCACACGAGACGGATCACACCAACGGGTACATCTATCTCGACCGCTTGACCAAGCGGGAGAAAAAGGACGCCCTGCGGCAGATGGCGGACCGCCGCGACGAGGTGTACGCCCGCCGGTCCGCCAAAGAGGCCGCGTTCAGCGCCTGATCACGCCTTCGGGGTCACCTTCGTCAGGCCGTTGATGATGCGGTCCATCGCGTCGCCGCCGGTCGGGTCGGTCAGGTTGGCCAGGAGTTTGAGGGTGAACTTCATCAGGACCGGGTGGGTCAGGCCGCGCTGGGCGGCGATCTGCATGACCTTGGGGTTGCCGATGAGCTTCACGAAGGCGCGGCCGAGGGTGTAGTAGCCGCCGTAGGTGTCCTTGAGGACGCGCGGGTAGCGCTGGAGGGCGGTCTCCCGCTGCGCCGGCGTCGCCCGCGCGTGCGCCTGGACGATGACGTCGGCGGCGATCTGGCCGGACTCCATGGCGTAGGCGATGCCCTCGCCGTTGAAGGGGTTCACCAGGCCGCCGGCGTCGCCGACCAGCAGCAGGCCCTTGGTGTAGTGCGGCTGGCGGTTGAAGGCCATCGGCAGCGCGGCGCCGCGGATCGGCCCGGTCATGTTCTCGGGGGTGTAGCCCCAGTCCTTTGGCATGGACGCGCACCAGGCCTTGAGGATCTCCCGCCAGTCCAGCTCCTTGAAGGCGGCGGAGGTGTTGAGGACACCGAGACCGACGTTGGACGTGCCGTCGCCCATGCCGAAGATCCAGCCGTAGCCGGGCAGCAGCCGCTCCTGCGCGCCGCGCCGGTCCCACAACTCCAGCCAGGACTCCAGGTAGTCGTCGTCATGGCGCGGCGAGGTGAAGTACGTGCGCACCGCGACGCCCATCGGACGGTCCTCGCGACGGTGCAGGCCCATCGCCAGGGACAGCCGCGTGGAGTTGCCGTCGGCCGCGACGACGAGCGGCGCGTGATAGCCGACCTCGCGCTTCTCCTCGCCGACCTTGGCCGTCACGCCGGTGATGCGGCCGGTGCGCTCGTCCACGATCGGCCCGGAGACGTTGCAGCGTTCGTACAGCCGCGCACCGGCCTTCTGCGCGTTGCGGGCCAGGATCTCGTCGAAGTCGTCGCGTTTGCGCACGAGTCCGTAGTTCGGGTAGGCCGCGAGGTCCGGCCAGTCGAGCTGGAGCCGGGAGCCACCGCCGATGATCCGCAGGCCCTTGTTGCGCAGCCAGCCGGCCTCCTCGGAGATGTCGATGCCCATCGCGACGAGCTGCTTGACCGCGCGGGGGGTGAGGCCGTCGCCGCACACCTTCTCGCGCGGGAACTCCGTCTTCTCCAGGAGCAGTACGTCGAGACCGGCCTTGGCCAGGTGGTACGCGGTCGCGGAGCCGGCTGGGCCCGCGCCCACGACGATCACATCGGCGGAGTGGTCGGAGAGGGGCTCGGTCACGGCGGGATCTCCCCAAGTTCGAAATCTGCGTGCCGACCGGCACTGGACATGGGCAGTCTATTCAGCGGAATAGATCACCCGGCTGAAGGGCTGTCCTGTGAACCGACCTCTGCCCGCGATCCGGCTGCGCGTCCCCACCCACGAGGACGCGGTCGGCTGGCACCGCCTCTTCGCCGATCCCGAGGTGATGGAGTTCTTCCCCGGCGGGCCCGCCGCGCTGTCGGTGTACGAGGAACTCACCGCGCGCCAGCGGCGGCACGACGCGGAACTCGGCTTCTGCCTGTGGACCGTCCTGGACGAGTCCGGCGAGGTCCTCGGGTTCACCGGCGCCCAGCCCTGGCCGCGCGACTGGGGCCCGGTGGGCGAGGTGGAGATCGGCTGGCGGCTCGGCCGGGCGCACTGGGGCAAGGGGTACGTCCTCGCCGCCGCGCGCGAGGCCCTGCGGCGGGTGCGGGCGGCGGGGGTGCCGGAGGTGGTGGCGATCGTACGGCCGGGCAACGAGCGTTCCGTCTCGGTGGCCCGGCGGCTCGGCATGCGGTCCGCGGAGACCTACCGGCGCCCGCACCTGGACGAGGAGTCGCTCTGCTTCCGCCTGGAGCTCGACTCCCGCCTTGGTGACGCAGCGTAGCCATCTGTCACAGTACGACACCGAATCCTTCCGGCCGGAGGGCGCCGGGGTTACCCTTCCAGTACCGCTGGGGGTGACATCTGTGCACACAACACCCAAAACACCCGATGTGCGTGTGCCGCGGCTGGTCGGTCTGATGGCCGTGGACGCGCGCGAGACCGCACGGATCCGGGGGCTGTTCCTGACCGCGCCGGACCGCCCGGACTTCCACCGGGCGGTCGTGGACTACGTCGTACGCCAGTACCCACCGCCCGGAGCGGAGGTGCCGGCGGACTCGGTGGTCTACGTGTGGTTCGACTTCGCGGACGGCGAGGGCGGCGGAGGCGTGCGCGAACCACGCGCCCCGCGGCCACCGGCGGGCGGGCTCCGGCGGGAACTGCGGGAGGCGGGGGACGCGTTCGAGATGATCGGCCGGTGAGTCCCCCGCCGGGGCTCAGTCCTTGAAGCCGCGGTGCAGGGCGACGACACCGCCGGTGAGGTTGCGCCAGGCGACCCTGGACCAGCCGGCCTCGCGGAGGCGTCCGGCGAGACCGGGCTGGTTCGGCCAGGCGCGGATGGACTCGGCGAGGTAGACGTACGCGTCCGGGTTCGAGGAGACCGCGCGGGCGACCGGGGGCAGGGCGCGCATCAGGTACTCGGTGTAGACGGTCCGGAAGGGCGCCCAGGTCGGGTGCGAGAACTCGCAGATGACGACGCGGCCGCCGGGCTTGGTGACGCGGTGCATCTCGCGCAGCGCGGCGTCGAAGTCCTGCACGTTGCGCAGGCCGAAGGAGATGGTCACGGCGTCGAAGGTGTCGCCCTTGAACGGCAGCTTCGTCGCGTCGCCCGCGGTGAACGGCAGCCAGGTGTGGCGCTTCTTGCCGACCTGGAGCATGCCGAGCGAGAAGTCGCAGGGCACGACGTAGGCGCCGGTGCGGGCGAAGGGGAGGGAGGAGGTGGCGGTGCCGGCGGCGAGGTCCAGGACCTTCTGCGCGGGGCGGGCGTCGACGGCCTGCGCGACTTCCTTGCGCCAGCGGCGGTCCTGCCCCAGGGACAGCACGTCGTTGGTCAGGTCGTACCGTTCCGCCACGTTGTCGAACATCGAGGCGACTTCGTGCGGCTGCTTGTCCAGGGATGCGCGGGTCACGTCATCATTGTCGCAGCAAGGTCCCGGCGGACGGCTCCGGGTGGGGCGTGCGGTGCCCCGCAAGGGGCGCGGGGAACTGCGCGACCGGCCACGACTGCCCGCAGCTACGACGGCGCTGTTGCGCCCCGTGAGGGGCGCGGGGAACTGCGCGACCGGCCACGGCGGACCCGCAGATGTACGACGGCCCAAGCTGCGCAGCTACCGGCGGCGATACAGCAGCCGGCCCCGAATCACCGTCGCCACGCACGTCGACGCCCCCCGCTCCATCAACTCCCCCTCGTCCGCGACATCGAACACCGCGAAAGACGCCACGGAACCCCGCTCCCGACGCGGCCGGACCTCCGGAGGAACCCCGCACGCCGGCGGGTCCAGGGACGGCACCCCTCCGACGGCCCCGGACCGGGGCAGCACGTCGAGCCCGGTGCGCCGTACCGCGTCCACCGCCGCCGGCCGCCGCAGCGTGCCCGCCACCGCCACCGTCCCGTGCGCCAGCATCCGCTGCACCCCCCGCCGCGCGCTCCCGCCCCACCGGACGTCGTCCAGCGCGAGACGGGCGAGCGCGTCGCCGGTCAGCGGCTCGGTGCCCAGCTCCCCGGCCTCCCGCGGGTCCGGGTGGTACGCCTCCTCCAGCAGCTCGGGGCCGTGGAGGTTGACGAATCCGGGCGTGAGGATGCCGGGCCACCGCCGCACCCGCGCCCGCGGATAGTCGTCGGCCAGCGGCCCCAACTCCCCGATGCCCACGACCCGTTCGCCCTCGACGGCGAGCGCGTGCCCCCTGGAGTCGGCGTGGATCGTCAGCACGGCGCGCTCAGTTGGCGGAGAGCAGCTTCAGCTCGGGGTGCGCGGTGCCGCCCTCGATCGCCGTGGAGGAGATGTGCGAGACCACCCGGTCGTCCACGGGGTCGTTCGCCGGGTCCTCGTGCACGACCAGGTGCTCGTACGTCGTCGCGCGCTGCGCCGGCACCCGCCCCGCCTTGCGGATGAGGTCGATGATCTCGAGGCGGTTGGAGCGGTGCTTCGCCCCGGCCGAGGAGACGACGTTCTCCTCCAGCATGATCGAGCCGAGGTCGTCCGCGCCGTAGTGCAGGGACAGCTGGCCGACCTCCTTGCCCGTGGTGAGCCAGGAGCCCTGGATGTGCCGCACGTTGTCGAGGAACAGCCGGGCGATGGCGATCATCCGCAGGTATTCGAAGATCGTCGCCTGCGTACGGCCCTTGAGGTGGTTGTTCTCGGGCTGGTACGTGTACGGGATGAACGCGCGGAAGCCGCCCGTGCGGTCCTGTACGTCGCGGATCATCCGCAGGTGCTCGATGCGCTCGGCGTTGGTCTCGCCGGTGCCCATCAGCATGGTGGAGGTGGACTCCACGCCCAGGTTGTGCGCGGTCTCCATGATCTCCAGCCAGCGCTCGCCGCTCTCCTTGAGCGGGGCGATGGCCTTGCGCGGCCGCTCGGGCAGCAGCTCCGCGCCGGCGCCGGCGAAGGAGTCGAGACCGGCCGCGTGGATCCGGGTGATGGCCTCCTCGACCGACACCCCGCTGATCCGGGCCATGTGCTCGACCTCGGACGCGCCCAGCGAGTGGATCACGAGCTGCGGGAAGGCGTCCTTGATGGCCTTGAAGTGCTTCTCGTAGTACTCGACGCCGTAGTCCGGGTGGTGGCCGCCCTGGAACATGATCTGGGTGCCGCCCAGCTCGACGGTCTCCGCGCAGCGGCGCAGGATGTCGTCGAGGTCGCGGGTCCAGCCCTTGGCGGTGTCCTTGGGTGCCGCGTAGAAGGCGCAGAACTTGCAGGCCGTGACACACACGTTCGTGTAGTTGATGTTGCGCTCGATGATGTACGTCGCGATGTGCTCGATACCGGCGTACTTACGGCGGCGTACGGCGTCGGCGGCGGCGCCCAGGGCGTGCAGCGGGGCGTCGCGGTAGAGGGCGACGGCCTCTTCCGGGGTGATCCGCCCACCGGCGGCGGCACGGTCGAGGACGGACTGGAGGTCGGCCTTCTCGGTCACCGGGGCGTCCCTTTCATAAGGGGATGGACGGACTGGGCCAGCCTACGACAGCGCCGTATACGCGCCGATCAGCACCCCGGCGAGGGTTCCGGCCAGCAGGAAGGGACCGAACGCGACGCCCGTCTTCCGGGAGGCCCCGCGTACGGCGACGAGCGCGCCGCCGTACAGGGCGCCGGACAGGACCGCGGTGAAGGTGCCGAGCAGCACCGCGGGCCAGCCGTACCACCCGAGCGCGGCCCCCGCCGACAGGGCGAGCTTCGCGTCCCCGAAGCCCATTCCGGCCGGGTTGACCAGGTGCAGCACGGTGTACGCCGCCCCGAGGGCGAGCGCCCCGTACAGCGCGGTGGGCCAGTGCCCGGCGTGGCCGGGGAGGAGCGCGGCGATGCCCAGCAGCGCGAGGGCCGCGGCGGCGAGCGGCAGGGTGAGCACGTCGGGCAGCCGCCGCACCCGGAGGTCGATCACCCCCAGCAGCACGCCCACCGGGGCGAGCAGCGACCAGACCGCCAGCTCGGGCCGGGGGCCGGTCGCGGCGGCGAGGGCGGCGCAGACCAGGGCGGTGACGAAGGGAAGCCCCGGACCTGCTCCCCCGGCACACTGCCCGCACGGCGTCCGCCCCACCCACCCCCGCACCGCATGCCCGCCCTCGCACCGGACGCGCCGGGGTTCGCCGTCCGGTACGGCGAGACGGTGGGCGGCGCGGGGCAGCAGCGCGCCGCTGAGCGCGCCCCACAGCAGGGCGCCGAGCGCGAGCAGCGCGGTCACTCCTCGTCCCCCGCGAGCGGCTGCACGGTCCCACCTCTCCCCCGTAGACCACCGCAAGCGTAGTGATTACGGCTGGAGCAGTTCCACCTTCACGTCGGCCGGGAAGCCCGTCGTGGGGCCGATCCGGCGGGCGAACTCGGCGACGGCGTGCAGCTGCGGCTCGCCGAAGCTGAAGTCCAGGGTGGTGAAGTACTTGGCGAGGGTCTCCGCGTCGAACGCCTCCCAGTGGGCGGCCTGTTCGGCGACCTTGTCGACCTCCTCCAGGGAGATCTTCTTGGAGTCCAGGAACGCCTGGTGCACCTGGCGGGTGATGAGCGGCTCGCGCTCCAGGTAGTCCTTCCGGGCCGCCCACACCGCGAAGACGAACGGCAGACCCGTCCACTCCTTCCACAGCGTGCCCAGGTCGTGCACGTCGAGGCCGTAGCGCGGGCCGTCGTGCAGGTTGGCGCGCAGGGCCGCGTCCCCGATCAGTACGGCGGCGTCGGCCTCCCGCATCATCAGGCCGAGGTCGGGCGGGCAGGTGTAGTACTCCGGCTGGACCCCGAACCGCTCGGACAGCAGGAGCTGGGCGAGCCGGACGGAGGTGCGGGAGGTCGAGCCGAGGGCGACCTTCGCGCCGTCCAGCCGCTCCAGCGGGACCTGGGAGACGATCACGCAGGACATCACGGGGCCGTCGCAGCCCACGGCGATGTCCGGGAAGGCGACCAGGTCGTCCGAGTTCTTCAGGTACTCGACCAGGGTGACCGGGGCGACGTCGAGCTCCCCCTTGATCAGCCGCTCGCTGAGCTTCTCCGGCGTGTCCTTGGTCAGCTGGAAGTCGAGGAGGGTGCCGGTTCTCGCGAGCCCCCAGTAGAGGGGCAGGCAGTTCAGGAACTGGATGTGGCCGACGCGCGGCCGGGTGCGAGAAATGTCCACATCGCGGGACTCTAGCCCTCGGCTGGTACGGTGCTCGGACCGGCCCCACCGTCAAACGGGTTACCGGCTTTCAAACATCCGGGTGAAGTGATCTTGCCCTCTATTGCTTTCGGCTGCCTGCATGCTAGGCTCGCCGCAAGTTGCAGTTTGGTTTCCCTTGCAGTACAGAGCCTGCGGAGCATGTGACCGCGGGCTCTCGTCGTTTTCAGACGAATGCAGTGGTGCAGCACGTTTTCGCACTTGCAGGTTCTGGAGCAGGGCAAACCCTTTTGAGCCCAAGGAGGGCTTATGGCTACCGGAACCGTTAAGTGGTTCAACGCCGAAAAGGGCTTTGGCTTCATCGCCCAGGAGGGCGGCGGCCCCGACGTCTTCGTTCACTACTCCGCGATCAACGCCACCGGCTTCCGCTCCCTCGAGGAGAACCAGCAGGTGTCCTTCGACGTGACGCAGGGTCCGAAGGGCCCGCAGGCGGAGAACGTCACCCCCGTCTGATCACTGCCTGATCGCAGAACCTGAGAGCAGTACCCAAGGAGCCCCGCGCCGTCTTCGGCGACGGGGCTCCTGCCTTTCCCGAGGCCCCGCCGCGCCACCGTGCCGCGCCATGCCGGCCGCGCATACGGAACGAATTCCTCCGCTGTGCGCGATGCGTTCATGGCCCACTACGTTCCCCGTCATGACCGAAACCCAGGACCGCCCCCAGGACTCCCCGGACTTCCTCACCGCCACCCGCGCCTTCTACGACACCGTCGCCGAGGACTACGCCGCCCACTTCGCGGATCCCCTCGCCGACAAGCCGCTGGAGCGCGCCCTCCTCGCCGCCTTCGCGGAGCGGGTGGGGCCCGAAGCCGCCGTCGCGGACCTCGGCTGCGGTCCCGGCGCCGTCACCGGGCACCTCGCCGCCCTGGGCCTGGACGTCTTCGGACTGGACCTCTCCGCCGCCATGCTCGCCGTGGCCCGCCGCGACCATCCCGGTCTGCGCTTCGAGCAGGGCTCCATGCTGGACCTCCCGCTGCCCGACGGCGCCCTCGCCGGTGCCGTCTCCTGGTACTCCTCCATCCACACCCCCGACGAGCGGCTCCCGGACCTGTTCGCCGAGCTGTACCGCGTCCTGGCGCCCGGCGGGCGGCTGCTGCTGGCCTTCCAGACCGGCGAGGAGCCGCGCCGGCTGGAGAACCCCTGGGGCCACCCGGTCTCCCTGGACTTCCGGCGCCGGCGGCCCGAGGACATGATCCGGCTGCTCGCGGACGCGGGGTTCACGCTCGCTTTCCGGGCCGTCCGCGAGCCCGACGACACGCTGGGCGAGGGTGTCGCCCATGTCGCCCAGGCCTTCCTGGAAGTCGTCCGGCCCGGCTGACACCCGCCCGACACCCATCCTGAGCTGCGCGGCCGAGCGGTACTACCGACGGCCTCCCCGGACCGGGTACCAGGCGGGGACAGCTTGGGGACCGCTTGCCCCAAACATCGGTCGTGGCGTCGGGGAGAGCCCGGCGACCGGAACACGGTCCGTCTCTCACAAGGGGTTGCACATGCGTTCCATCGCACTGCGTACGAAGACGGTTCTGGCGGCGCTGGCCGGCGCGGGGGTCCTCGCTCTGGGTGCCGCCGCGGCGCTGCCCGCCACCGGGCTGCACCAGGCTGTCGTGCATGGCACCAGCAGCCACTCCGGCTCGATTCTGGCCGACGACCGCGGTCCGGGTCTCGTCCACTCCTGACCGTCCGGCCCGCCACCGCTTCCCTCACCGACGCGAGCATCCCCCCACGAACAACGACGGCACCGGCCGGGTACCACACCCACCGGTGCCGTCGCCGTGTACGCCAGTACGACGAGCCCACCGGCAGGTACGACGAGCACAGTGGCCGGTACGACGGACACACCGGCCGGTACGACGATCCCGTACGCCGGTACGACGAGCCCACCGGCCGGGCGGCGCCGGACGCCTGCCCTACAGCCGCCGCCCCGGCTCCGTGACCCCCATCGCGTCGTACAGCGCCCGCGCCTGGGCGTGGTGCCGCTCGGCCGTCTTCTCGTCGTCCAGGGCCCGCGCGGCCTGCGCCATCCCGTGCAGGGCGTGCGCGATCTCGATCCGGTAGCCGTGCCGGGAGGCCAGTTCATGGGCCTGGCCGTGCAGTTCCATGGCCCGCTCGGGGGCCCCGCTGCGCAGATGGACCAGGCCGACCACGTTGGACACCGTCGCCTGCCGCAGCGCCGTGCCCTCCGCGGAGACCAGGTCGAGCGCCCGCTCGGCGTGCTCCGCGGCCGAGCGCACATCGCCGAGCCGCTGGCAGACCCGCGCCCAGTGGGCGAGGACCACCGCGACATTGGCGGGCTGGCGGGACTCGTCGCACAGCTCCAGGGCCTGGGCGAGGCAGGCGCGGGCCCGTTCGTCCTCGCCGCTGCCGAGGTGGGCGAGGGCGAGGAAGGTCAGCGAGTGGATCTCGTTGCTGCGCTCGCCCAGGCGGCGGTTCAGCTCGGTGGCACGGGCCGCGTTGCGCGCGCCCTCGGCGTGGTGCCCGGTCCAGATCTGCACGGTGGCGAGGTTGACCAGCGCCTCCGCCTCCATCCGCGCCACCCCCAGTTTGCGGTGCAGCGCGATGCCCTCGTCCAGATAGGCGCGGGCCTCCTCGAAGTTGCCGAGGGAGCCGTGCAGCAGCCCGAGCACGTCCAGGCACATCGCCTCGGAGCGCGGATCGCTGCCGCGGGACAGCTCCAGGCCCTCCTGGGCGGTGGTGATGCCGTCCTGGAAGTCGCCGAGCCACCAGTGCGCCACGGCCAGGTTGCACAGGCTGATGCCGAGCAGTCCGGGGTCCTCCAGCTGGCGGCAGGCGGCCACCCCGATCCGGCCGACGACCCGGAACTCCTCGTACCGGCCCCGCAGGTCCAGGTAGAAGAGGAGGTTGCGGGCGAGCAGCGCGGCCGGGCGGTGCAGGCCCTGGGTGCCGGCCTGGGCGACCACCGCGAGCAGCGCCTCGTACTCCCGGTCGAACCAGCGCAGCGCCTGCTCGCCGTCGTCCAGCCGGGGCAGGGCCGGCTCGCCCGTGCCCGGCGCGTCGCTGTAGCGGTTGCGGCCGGGGAACAGGGTCTCGCAGGCCCGGTCGGTGCTCTGGATGTAGTACGCGACCAGGCGCTCGACGGCGGACTCCTCGTCGTCCTCCACCTCGCGCACGCTGAGCGCGTACGTGCGCACCAGGTCGTGGAAGCCGTACAGCCCCGCCTCGTGCTGCTCCAGCAGGTGCGCGTCGAGCAGGCACTCCAGCAGGTCCTCGGCGTCGTGGCCGTCGGTGCCGAGCAGGGCGGCGGCGGAGGGCACGTCGATGGCGCTGCCGGGGTGCAGCCCGAGCAGCCGGAAGGCGCCGCGCTGGTCCTCGTCCATCGCCTGGTACGACAGTCTGAGCGTGGCCTCCACGCTGCGTTCCCCGGCGCTCAGCTCGCGCAGCCGCCGGGTCTCGTCGGCGAGCCGGTCGACCAGGTACTGCACGGTCCAGCGGGGCCGGTTGCGCAGCCGGGCGGTGGTGATCCGCAGGGCGAGCGGCAGCCCCCCGCACAGCCGGGCCAGCCGGTCCACGGCCCGCGGCTCGGCGGCGGTGCGGTCGGCGCCCAGCATCCGGGTGAGCAGGGTGGCGCTGTCGCCGGCCGACAGCAGGCCCAGCGACAGCCACTCGGAGCCGTCGAGGTCGAGCATCCGCACCCGGCTGGTGACGATGGCCAGGCAGTCCTCGGAGGCCGGCAGCAGCGGCCGCACCTGTGCGGCGTCGGCGGCGTTGTCCAGCAGGAGAAGCAGCTTCCGCTGGGCGGAAACGGTTCGCCAGAAGGTGGTACGGCGCTCCAGATCGTCCGGTATCCGATCGTCCGGTATGCCCAGGGTGTGGAGTAAGGAGTGCAGGACCGCGCCCGGTTCCTGGGCCTTCTCGCCGGGGCTGAAGCCGCGCAGGTCCACGAAGAGCTGGCCGTCGGGATACTCGGGGGCCAGCAGGTGGGCGGCGTGCACGGCGAGCGCGGTCTTGCCGCTGCCGCCCATGCCGTCCACGCCGACGATCCGGGTGCCGCCGGTGGCCGGGGCGCAGCCCACGGTGACCAGCCGGGCCAGTTCCTCCTCCCGCCCGGTGAAGTCCGGCAGGTCGTAGGGCAGGGTGCAGGGCGCGGGCTCGGTGCCGGAGTTCTGGGTGGTGTAGGGCGCGGGGACCAGCAGGGCGGCGCGGTCGGACACCGACTGCGGTACGCGGGCGGCGACTTCGGGGCTGTCGCGCAGGATCGCCTCGTAGAGCCGGGTGAGTTCGGCGCCGGGATCGATGCCCAGCTCCTCCACCAGCAGGTCGCGCACCCGCCCGAACTCCTCCAGCGCCTCGGCCTGCCGTCCGGCCCGGTACAGGGCCAGCATCAGCCGCCCGCGCAGGGTCTCCCGCAGCGGGTGGGCGGTGACCAGCTCGCGCAGCGGGCCGATCAGTTCGCCGGACTGGCCCAGCTCAAGCTGGAGTTCGAAGTACTGCTCGGCGACCGCCATGTGGCGTTCTTCGAGCGCCGCGGAGGCCGCGCTGATCACGGAGCCGCCCGAGCCCGCCATCACCGGGCCCCGCCACAGCTCCAGGCAGGAGCGCAGATGCCCGACGGCGTCCTCGGGCCGGCCGGCCGCCACCGCCTGCCGGGCCTGTCGGGACCGCTCGGTGAACTCGTAGAGGTCGAGCTGGTTTTCATCGAGCATGGCGCGGTACCCGGCGCCATCGGTGACGATCAGGGCCGCGCCGTCCGGGATGTGGGTGCGCAGGGCGGCAACACACTTGCGGATCTGATGACTTGCCGTCTGCGGCGGCTCGTCGTCCCAGGCCGCGGCGATCAGCCGGGACATCGGCACCATGCGGCCGGGTTCGAGCAGCAGGGTGACCAGCACCCGTTCCTGGGTCGGACTGCCGAGCCTCAACCGGCGCTGCCCGCACCAGCCTTCGAGCGAGCCGAGGATGTTGAAGCGCACGACAGGACGACCGGATGCCGCCGATTCCACGAACCCGTCCCCTCCGCCCCGCCGCGCCGCCCGGCCCGAGTTGTTCGGGACCACCCTAGGTTGTACCCGAACGGGCAACACGGAGGAGGCGATTCCGGCTACCTGGGGTCTTTCTCGGCCCTGGCGAACAGGCTAACCACCTCAGGCGATCTGGAGGAGGGTCGAACGCGCATCCCTCATGAGGGCGGGGTCATGCCGCAAGATAGCGCTCTCAACGCGGCGCAGCGCGGGCGAGGGCTGGATGCCGAGTTCCTCGTCCAGCTGGTGGCGCATCCGGCGGAACACGTCGAGCGCGTCCGCCTGCCGGCCCGAGCAGTAGAGGGCGATCATCAGCTGCTCGCAGAACCGCTCGCGCAGCGGGTGGTGGGTGTGCGCCTCGGCCAGCTCCGCGAGGACCGCCGCATGCCCTCCGAGCCGCAGTTCCGCGTCGAAACGCAGCTCCATGGCCCGCATCCGGTACTCCTCGTACCGGGCCCCGGCGAGCTGGCACAGGGGTCCGCCGGGGAACCCGCCGAACACCGGACCCCGCCACAGCGCGAGCGCCCGGCCGAGCATCCTGGCGGTGCCCTCCGCGTCGTACGCGGACGCCGTTTCCGCCTCCCGTACGGTCCGTACGAACTCGGCGGCGTCCACCTCTCCCTCCTCCACGGTCAGCCGGTATCCGGAGGGATGAATCGTCACTCGGGATACCGGACGACCTGGTTCCAGGGCTTTCAGCTTGCGCCTGAGCCTGCTCACGTGCGCTTGGAGGGCGTTGGCCTGGTTGTCGGGTACGGCCTCGCCCCACATCTCTTCGACCAGGCTCTCCCCGGAGACCGGCTGCCCCTCGCTGACCAGCAGCGTCTGTACGAGGGTGCGCTGGAGGTCGCCGCTGATCTCCGCCGGGCCGGACACGGTACGGACCTGTAGTGCCCCGAGGATCGAGAACTTCAGCATCCTTTGCTCCGCCTCCTGTTGACGTCGCTGGCGTCGTCGTCCTTCTTCCGGCGACGTATCAACAGTGGGGCGCGCTTCTACCGGTTCGATACCGATCCGGTCCCCGCGGCTGGAATCAGCCCGCCCCGCCCGCGACCAGCTCGCCCAGCGAGGTCACCCGCTGGGCGGCGCGCGCCGGGGAGTCGGCCTGCACCACGAGGTATCCGGGCAGGCAGCCGCCGTGCACCGGCACGAACCGGACATCCGGCAGCGGCTGCCGTCCGCCGGGCGGGCGGCTGGATTCCGCCGCCGCGGCGAATCGTTCCGGCCGTACCGCCTCCACGAGCTTTCCGGCCAGTACCCGGACGGCTCCGGCGGCGAGGTCGAACCCCCCGGCGACCCTGAGGAGTTCGGGGATCGGATCGTCCCCGAGCCCCGCCCGGCAGCCGGTGATCACCGGCCCCTGCCGGGTCAGTGTGACCCCGGTGTGCGCGGGCCCGTACTGGTACCCGGTCAGGTCGAGCAGGGCGGTCACCACGGCCCGTACCTCCGCCGCGGTGTCCTCCGTGAGCGGCGCCGGGGAGAGCAGGCCGTACGGCATCCGGGCCGTGATTCCCACGGTCTGGTGCATGCCGTGCACGCTCAGCGTCTCCACGGTCAGCCGGGGCGCGCCGGAGAGCACGCCGGCGTCCGGCGACAGCCGGTTGTCCCGGACCAGCCGCTGTACGGCGTCCTGGTCCGCCAGCAGCCGCAGGGCGCGCGCGGGGTTGACGAACAGCCCGGCCGCCGCGGCCTCCTTCAGGAGGGGCCGCAGCGCGGACTCGTCGTGCGTGTCGGCCCAGGCCGACCGCACTTGAACACCGGCCCGCTGCGCCTCCCGCAGGAGACGCGCTTCCGGGTTCAGCAGGAAGATCCGGCTGACGTCGTTGTCTTCTTTCATACCTCTGCTCGGATGACGAAGTCGGCGAGGGTGGAACGGCAGGCTACGAGCGGGCGTTACCGATCCGGTCCCGGACGGTTCCCCGGCATTTGGTTGCGGGCACGACGCCCCGTACGCTACCGGTCCCCTCCCCTCGCCGACCCGTCATTGCCTCACCTCGCCGGTACGCGGGCAACTGTCAGGAAGGATGCCCAGGTTGCGGGGGTGACAGTGAGGTGAGCGGCGGGAGATTTGGAGTCGCGGATGTGGATGGCGGTGGGGTGTTCGGCGACCTCGACGCACTCGCCGCCCTCACCGCTGCTGTAGCTCGACTTGCGCCAGTTGTAGGCGAGTTCGACGCATTCGCCGCCCTCGCCGCCGCTGTAGCTCGACTTGAACCAGACAGGTCCGCCGGTGGTGCTCATGGCTACTCCGCTTTCTCCGCGCCCAGGAAGGCTGCCCAGGCGGAGGGGGTGACGGTGAGGTGGGGGGCGGTGGGGCGCTTGGAGTCCCGGACGTGGATGGCGGTGGGGTGCTCGGCGACCTCGACGCACTCGCCGCCCGCGCCACTGCTGTAGCTCGACTTGCGCCAGGCGTAGGAGAGTTCGACGCACTCGCCGCCCTCGGCGCCGCTGTAGCTGGACTTGAACCAGGCCAGGCTCTCGGTGCTCATAGCTTCTCCAGTTTCTCCGCGATCAGGGTGCGGGATTCCTTGGGAGTCAGTGCCATCGCGCGCATGATCCCATAGCGGTCGGCGATCTTCCGGACGTCGTCTCGGTGAATGATCAGTTGTGGGTGACCCTGCACTTCCAGGTACGCCACCTGCTCGTGCCCCTTCGGTACTAGAAGGTTGAACGCACCGTCTACGCCGGGGTGTTCCTCCATGCCGGTCGGCATCACCTGGATCTCGACGTTCTGCCTGTCGCCGATGATCAGGAGGCGCCGCAGTTGATCGGCGTGGACTCGTGGCCCGCCGATCGGACGGTCGAGGATCGCCTCTTCGAGGACGTAGCTGACCACGGGCGCGGGCCAGCGTTCGAAGACCTGCTGACGCGAGAGTCGGTCGGCCACCCGCTTCTCGATGGTTTCCTCGCTGAAGAACGGCCGTCGCTTGGCAAACAGGGCCCGCGCGTGAGCCTCGGTCTGCAAGAGACCTGGTACGGCGTGGGTGGCGTAGAAGTGCAGCTCCACCGCCTCCCTCTCCATCTCGGCCTGGCCTCGATACCAGTCCGGGTGCCGGGTCCGCGCCCTGCGCATGGCATCCTCCACGTCGGGGATGACCGTGGTCAGCATCCCGTGGGCGTTGAGGATGGCGTCGGCCTTGACCAGGAACTCCGGCCTGGGGGTGCGTACGCCCCGCTCCATGGCCGAGATGTGGTCGGGGCCGTAGCCGACCCGGTTCCCGAACTCCGTCTGACTGAGCCCTGCCCGCTCCCTCAGCAACTTCAGCTGCCTGCCCAGCGCGGTGAAGACACCGGCCGATCCGTTCTCCTGCGCAGGAGTGTCCGGCCGCCGCTCTTTTTCGTCTACCACTCCGTCCTCCGTTCATCCCGTACACGCGCCGACACGTGCCCGTACGACTACGCAGAGTCGCCGGGCCTCTCCTGGTCAGAGTAGGGAGAACCGGCCACGCTCGGTGATGTGAATCTGGAAATCTCCACCCCCCTGAAAGAGTTGATCCAGCGGCTGAGCGCCACCCCGCGCGGGGCGCGACTGGCCCGACGGCTCACCGGCACCGCGCTCGACAACTGGGGTTATCCCTACGACGGCGTGCTGAACACCACCGCGCAGCTCCTCGCCTCGGAGCTGGCGACCAACGCCGTCATCCACGGCCGGGTGCCCGGCCGGGACTTCGAACTGCGGCTGACGCTGCTGCCCAAGGAGGACACGCTGCGCATCGAGGTGAGCGATACGCGGGGCGACCGGCCGCTGCGCGTCCTGCGGGCCGCGCCGGGGGACGAGCACGGCCGGGGCCTGGTGGTCGTGGACGCGCTGGCCCGGACGTGGGGCGTGCGCGAACGCGTCGTGGGCAAGACGGTGTGGGCCGAGGTCCCGCTCGCCGGCCCGCCCCGCTGAGATGGGGCCGCCGCGGTTACCGGTCGCCGTTTTGGGGGCGGTGACCGCGGCGGTCCTCGGCGTCGTGGCCGTCGGCGCCGTTGCCGTCGGCGTCGTGGCCGTCGGCGTCGTGGCCCTCGGCGCCGTGGTCGTCGGCGTCGTGGCCGTCGGTGCCGGGCGGGGCGGCGGGGGGCTTGCGGGCCAGCAGGCAGGCGTGCGGCCTGTTCGCCCGCCCGCCGGGCTCCTGCTCCAGCCGCGCGGCGACGACGAGTCCGGCCTCCTCCAGCAGCCCGGCCACGCGGTCCAGGGGCAGGAGGTGGGACTCGTAGGAGACCGGGCGGCCGTAGCCCTGGGTCGGCCGCAGCCGCTCGTCGCCGACGTAATCTCCCCAGAGGAGGTGGCCGCCGGGGGCGAGCGCGCGGTGGAACTCGGCGAACAGCGCGGGCAGCCATTGCGGGGGCGTGTGGTGGGTGGCGTACCAGGTGAGGATGCCGCCCAGCTCGCCGTCCCCCGCCTCCAGCGCGGTCATCGAGCCGACGGTGAACCGCAGTTCCGGGTACGCCTGCCGGGCCGGCGCGATCATCTTGGGCGACAGATCGACGCCGAAGGCGGACACTCCGAGCCCGGCGAGGTACGCCGTCACGCGTCCGGGCCCGCACCCCAGATCCCCGACGGCCTTGTCCCCCCGCACCAACTCCGCGAAGACTCCCAGCATCGCGCGCGACAACGGGTCCAACTCGGCCGGGGACGGCACGCGTTCGGCGTACGCGTCGGCAACCGTGTCGTACGACTCCCGAACAGCACTCAGAAAACCGGGCTCACCCATGCGGGCGACCCTGGACGAGAGGGCCCGTGGCGGGGAGGTGCCGGACGCGGTGCCTCAACGGGTAGCTCGGGATGCACCGACACCTGCCTGTCCGACATCTCCTGCCCGGCGGCTCGAAGGAGAAAATCGACGCGCCGTTTACTGACGAGGGGATCACATGTCGCTGTCGAACGAGCAGAAGACCGCCTGCGTTTCTCATTGCTTCGGGCAGATCCAGGCGAACGCCGACCTGGCATCTCTGCAACAGTTCATATACGAGAATGCCACGGACCTCGACGAGAACGTGAAGTGGTGGTTCACCGCGTGCCTCCTCGAAACTCTGGAGCACGGGAAATCCCAGGTGTTCGACCAGCCCGAAACGCAGTTCCCGGACATCTGGGACAGGTCCCTGGTGCGGGCCCAGCAATCGGCCGAGTCGGTGGCCCAGCTCACGGCTCTCGCCGAGAACTTCCGCGTCCTGAAGATGTCACTCGACGACCTCACCCGCGAGAACAAGGGCATGCTCAAGGCCCTCTCCCCCGGTTACAGCCACCCCGTGGCCCTGGTGCACGTCGACGGGGACCGGGTGGTGATCGGCGGAAGCGTCGAGGAGGGCCAGAACCACTATCAGGCAGTGGAGACGGTCTTCCAGCATCTGCACGGGATAAGAGGAGAATTCGACCAGTGCCTCGGGCAGGTGGACGCCATACAGCTGGAGGCGCTGAACCAATTCGTCAGCGAGAACCTCACCTCGCAGGCGTGGTTCCAGGAGATGCGGAGCGGCCGGCTCCACGCGACCTTCGGTTACGTGACGATGGAGAAGAAGGGCGGCCGGGGCCTGACCACCGCACGGAATCCGGGCAAGGTCTCCGTGCACGGATTCGCGGGGGACGACAAGGGAATCGTCGAGCAGGAGTTCGCCAGGTTCACCAGGAAGGAGGTCGAGTTCTCCCCCGCCGACGTCGGGGAACAGCCCGGCTCCGGGCCCCGCGGGGGCGGTGAGGAAGCGGCGTTCGGATATGCGTGCCGCCTTGAGGTGACGGCGGGGCCGGGAGCTCCGCGCGGCAGGTATCTGGTACCGAGTATCAGCGAGGCGATCAGGATGCTCGCCCCCTTCACCGACATTCCCATCGCGGAGTTCTTCAGGGGGACCGAGCAGTTCGCGCAGTCCTCTGCCGTGGAGTTCGGCATGGCACGCCCGGTGAAGACGGCGGCGAACCACACCGTGCAGGCGAACGGCTACCAGTTCGATCTCCAGGCCGGCGGCGACACCGGGACGGGCTCGTCGAACGTCCACCTCATCATCGCGGTGGCCCCCACCGACAGCACCGACGTCACCACGGCGAACGCCACCGCGCTCACCGAGGCCGCGGACAAGCAGACCCTCCAGTTCTTCATGCTCGACAGCCACCTGAAGATCTTCCGTCCGGGTGAGGAGACGCAACTGCCCCACCTGCTCTACCGGATGACGGCCGCGGCGAAAAAGGGCACCCCGCTCGACACCCCCATGGGAACCATCAAGAAAACCTCCACTCTGACCAACCAGACCCACTTCGAGGTACGCCCCTACCTCCACGCCCGAAAGGCCCTCTTCGACCAGGAGATGCAGAAACTCAAGCAGCGACTGGGAAACTTCAGCTACAGCGCGAAGTCGGCAAAACCGAAGAAGAAGTGAGCGCACCGCCGCGCCCCTGGATCTCGAACCGCCGACCACCGGCGACGCCTCCCCGGCCGACTCGACGGTGAACACGCCCGGCAACCAGCACCACGCCGACGGCCGACTGAGCCTGCGCCGCCGCGAGTACGGTGACACCCCTCCATTTGACATGCCCTCGACCGTATGCCGATACTACGCTCCGGTGATCGAAAGCCGCGTCTATCTCTTCGAGATTGACCGCCATACGTCGCGGCCTGACCGGTCACCGAAGAACGGGGCGGGGGATGAGTCACACCTGGGCGTCTGACGGGCGGTACGGCGGGTTCACACCAGTCGTGTCCGTTTACGGATAGATCGCCTCATCGACGAGCCCCCAACCCCTCACGACTAACGCGGAGTCAGTCCCTTGCACGACTCCGCCCTAGTGGAGGGTTCGGTTTCTGAATTGAGAAAGACGCTTCGTACTGCGGCACTGGCGAGCGCCGCAGCGCTGATCGCAGTTGGTGCGACAGCGGTTCCGGCATCCGCCGCTGAAATGCAGCCCATGAGCAAGCACACGGGCTCGGCTGGTTGCGTCAACTGGTCCTGGGCCGACGGATGGACCACGACCACGGTCTACTTCCACAACACCTGCAGTGAAACCTGGTGGGTCAACGTCGAGTTCAACCACGACACGACGAAGTCCAGGTTGGTCGCTCCGGGCGGGAAGGACAGCGTCAAGGGAACCGGCAGTTTCAAGGACATGTATCTGTCGAAGCCGTATTAACCCGTCCACTGGACGTCGCCGCCGGGGGGGGGGGGGGGGGGGGGGGGGGGGGGGGGGGGGGGGGGGGGGGGGGGGGGGGGGGGGCGTTGGGTGGGGGGTGTTTTCTCTCTTCTGTATCATCCGTAAAGAGAGGAG
>NZ_JBWKES010000033.1:0-72143 GCF_056435325.1 Streptomyces sp. NPDC043952 | reverse complement strand
CCAAACTTCGGCATCGGTGCGGACCCGGCCCGGAGGGTTGTACTGCCGTGACCGTTCGCTCCCCGTGTATGTCCTGGACGGGGACTGTGCCCCTGGGTTTCCCGCCACAACCCCCCCGGCGCCGGACGGTCGCCGCCGCGCTACCCCTCCTTGCCTTCGTCACCGGGGCCGCGCGCCGTCGCCCGTCCGCGCCCACAAAGGGGCGAAGACCAGGCCGGGGTAAGGGTAAGACGGCTCAGCCGAGGTAAGAACACCGTCGTGGCTGGGGCGGTCGGCTCAGCGACTTTAGTTTGCGGCAGTCTGGCCATTCACGCTAGGCCATCTCTTCAAGGTATTCCCAGCGCCAGGGTGAGTTTTCGTCTCTTTTCGGAACAGATCTGCCATCATCTGTCGATTTTCCGCTATTTCTGTTGCAAGCCGCTCAACGTCCGAGATTGAGAACTCTCGCTCCTGCAAACCTTTTCGCTGCCTGCTTCGAATACACCAAAAGATCTTCTCGTCCGACTGGCCGTCCTTCCAAGGGCGGCCGATGTAGTCATCACCCTCCGACCAGCCAAGGGTGAGCTCCTCACGCCAAGTGCCATGGACTACCGCGTTGCGTAGAACGCGCAGTTGGGCTGCCGCCCCCAGGAGCTTACGGAACTCTTCGTGATCTTCACGAGCCCACAAGCGGTATCTGCCATCAACGTGCGCGAGCATTGTTTTGAACGTTTCGCTCAGCCATTCGCTGCTTTGACCTTCGAAGAGAATCCAAACGTCATCAGCGCTCTCCGGGAGAAGATCAGAAATCATCTCACGCAACATCTCATCGACTTGAGCGCTTTCGACTGCCACTCGGCCAATCGCTTTGAAAAGGTCTGGGTTTGACGTGAACTCAATCAACAGAGGCTCCCTAAGCTGACTGGTCACAGCATGGCAGGCTTCGCGAGGCCTTACATCCAGATTTGTGAAGCTTCGGGGTGAGGACACCCGTGCCTCATCCAGCGCTGCGGTACAGCAGCGAAGTACAGCGCCCACCGCGACCGCAGCCGGTCATCACCGACCACACGCACGCGGGCGACCAGCCGTGCAGGCCTCAGCGACCGCCCCGCCCGTAGTTCGCATCGAGGTGCTCGGCGTCTTCCAAGGCCGCGCAGTACGGGGCCGTCCCTGGGCCGTCCGAGGTCACCCGGCGTCGACCAACAACGACAGAAGCCCACGGCATCCGACCAGGTCAGAGCCGTGGGCTTCCTCAGCCTCGCTGGTGGGCGAGGCCCGTGATCAGTAGACCGGCTTGTGCGGTTCGATCTGGTTGACCCAGCCGATGACGCCGCCGCCGACATGGACGGCGTCGGAGAAGCCCGCGGACTTCAGGACCGCGAGGACTTCCGCACTGCGGACACCCGTCTTGCAGTGCAAGACGATCTTCTTGTCCTGGGGCAGCGACTCCAGGGCGGTGCCCATGAGGAACTCGTTCTTCGGGATCAGCCGGGCGCCCGGAATGGAGACGATCTCGTACTCGTTCGGCTCGCGGACGTCGATGATCTCGATGTTCTCGCCGTCGTCGATCCACTCCTTGAGCTGCTTGGGAGTGATCGTCGAACCGGCCGCCGCCTCCTGCGCCTCCTCGGAGACGACGCCGCAGAAGGCCTCGTAGTCGATGAGCTCGGTGACGGTCGGGTTCTCGCCGCAGACCGCGCAGTTCGGGTCCTTGCGGACCTTGACCTGGCGGTACTGCATCTCCAGGGCGTCGTAGATCATCAGCCGGCCGACCAGCGGCTCACCGATGCCCGCGAGCAGCTTGATGGCCTCGTTGACCTGGATGGAGCCGATCGACGCGCACAGCACGCCGAGTACGCCGCCCTCGGCGCAGGAGGGGACCATGCCCGGCGGCGGGGGCTCCGGGTACAGGCAGCGGTAGCAGGGGCCGTGCTCGGACCAGAAGACCGAGGCCTGGCCGTCGAAGCGGTAGATCGAACCCCAGACGTACGGCTTGTTCAGCAGCACACAGGCGTCGTTGACCAGGTAGCGGGTGGCGAAGTTGTCCGTGCCGTCCACGATCAGGTCGTACTGACGGAAGATGTCCATCACGTTCTCGGCTTCGAGCCGCTCCTCGTGAAGGACCACGTTGACGTAAGGGTTGATTCCCTTGACGGTGTCACGTGCCGACTCGGCCTTGGAGCGGCCGATGTCGGACTGGCTGTGGATGATCTGGCGCTGGAGGTTCGACTCGTCGACCTCGTCGAACTCCACGATGCCGAGCGTGCCGACGCCCGCCGCGGCCAGGTACATCAGCGCGGGCGAGCCGAGGCCGCCGGCGCCCACGCACAGCACCTTGGCGTTCTTCAGCCGCTTCTGCCCGTCCATGCCCACATCGGGGATGATCAGGTGGCGGGAGTACCTGCGGACCTCGTCTACGGTGAGCTCGGCAGCCGGCTCGACCAGGGGTGGCAGCGACACGGGGACTCCGTTGGTCGGTCAATCACTACGTTTGTTCTCCCCGTAACACTGCCACGCCCTTCTTCATTCCGAGACACCTGTTCCGAGGCGCGAGACGATCTCGTCCCAGTAGCCGGGCATCGCCTCCCAGGGCTCTCCGGAGGTCCGGCCTCGGGTGCGGTCCGTGAAGTAGAGGGTGGCCGCGCCCTGCCAGCGCGCGATGCGCAGCGCCTCCTCCAGATGCCCGCGCGGCACGCCGTGCACGAAGTGACAGAACCGCTCGGGCGGGTGGTCGGCCGTCCACTCCGCGACCTGCGACCAGCGGTAGTCGGACCAGGAGCCCGAGAAGGTCACCAGCTGGTCGGCGTGGTCGGCGTAGCCGGGATGCGGGTGGCTGCCGTGGCCGAGGACGAGGTGGCCAGTGCTGGTGACCTCCCGCAGGTCCGCGAGCACTCCGCGCACCCCGTCGAGTTCGGCGCGGCCGAGGGGGCAGCGGTCGAGGAGGAAGCCGTCGACCCGGTACCAGTCGAGGTAGCGGTGGGCGTCGCGGACCAGGTCGGCGCGGGCGCGGACGCCCCGCCCGAGGTCGAGCCGGCCGAGGACGCGGACGCCCGCCTGGTGCAGCGGGTCCACCGCCTGGAGGCAGTGCGGGTCGGGCCGCGCGCCGGGGCCGCCGGCCACGTCGAGCACCACCCAGTCCAGCGGGGTGCCGGGACGGGCGAGCGCGGCCCACTGGGCGGGGGCGACGAGGGGGTGGGCGAAACCGGGGACGCCGAGCGCGGTGCGTACGGCGGTGCCGGTGGCGCCCCCGGTGGTGCCGGCCGGGCCCCCGGCGGTACCGCTCGCGCCGGCGGCGCCCCCGGTCAGATGCGGCATGCCGCCTCCATCCAGATGTCGGCCAGGGACTCCTCCAGGTTGATGCGCGGGCGCCAGCCGAGCCGGTCGCGCGCGGTGCGCACATCGGCCTGCTGCCAGCCGCCGCAGCCGTCCGGGTAGGGGAAGGCCGCGGGGGCCGTGTGCTCCGCCTCGGCCCTGGGGTGGCCGAGGGCGCCGCGGGGCGCGCCGGGCGGGGCGTCGAGTTCGTGCAGCGCGCCGCCGTATCCGGCCACGCGGGCGAGCACTCCGGCGGCGTCCCGGAGGCGTACGGCGCGGCCCGAGCCGATGTTGATCACGCCCTGCGCGGCGGAGAGCGAGGCGGCGTGCACGGCGCGGGCGATGTCGCGTACGTCCACGAAGTCGCGCTGCACGCCGAGTCCGGCGAGCTTCAGCTCCCCGTCGCCGGACTGCATCGCGCGGCGCATCGCCTCGGCGAGCCGGCCGAGCGGGGAGCCGGCCGGGGTGCCGGGGCCGCAGGGCGAGAAGACGCGCAGCACCACGGCGTCCAGGCCGGAGCCGAGGACGAGTTCGGTGGCGGCGAGCTTGCTGACGCCGTACGGGCCGCCGGGCCGCGGTACGGCGTCCTCGGCCGTGGACGAGCCGGGCTGGCTGGGCCCGTACTCCGCGCCGCACCCGATCTGCACGAGCCGGGCGCCGCAGCCGCTGCGCCGCAGCGCCTCGCACACCGTGGCCACGGCGACGGTGTTGTGCCGGGTCAGCTCGCGGGCGCCGCCGCGGGTGGCGCCGGCGCAGTTGATGACGACGCCGGGGTGCACCGCCCCCAGGAACCGGGTGAGCGCGCCGGGGCTGCCGGTGGCGAGGTCGAACCGGACGTCCGCGTCGTCGCCCCGCCCGAGCGCGGTGAGCTGGACGGCGGGATCGGCGAGCAGCCGCTCGGCCACGAACCGGCCGAGGTAACCGTTGGCTCCGATCAGCAGGACCCTCATCGGGCGGCTCCCTGGGTGAGGGGTTCGGTGGACATCTGGAGGTCTCCTTCAAGGGGTGGTGCTGGTGGTACGGCGCGGAAGGGCGCTTACTCGGGTGCTCCGGTGGGTGCGTGGGCCGAGGCGCGGGTGAGGGTGCGGCCGGCGTGCAGCAGCAGGGTCAGTGCCGCGATGCCGCAGGTGAGCGCCGGTACGGCGGGCTCGCCGAGGGTGTCCGTGAGGGTGCGGACCGGTGTCGCGAGGAAGCCCAGGTGGGGCAGTCGCCCGGCGAGGGGCAGCGCGAGGGCCGCCGCCTGTGTGACCGCGGCGGCGCCGAGGACGAGGGCGGGGGCGCGCCGGTGCCGGTGCGTGGTGAGCAGGCGGGCGAGCAGGAGCAGGGCGCCGAGGGTGAGCGCCTGCGGGCAGGCCGCGGGTTCGCCGAGGACCTTGCCGCACGCCAGGAGCAGCGCGGCGAGCGCGCCGAGGTACAGGGCGAATGTGCCGAGCAGCAGGGGGCGCGCGGCGGCGGTGAAGTCTCCGAGCCCCCGGCTGCCGGCGAGCCTGCGCCGGGCGCCCGCGGTGAGGAGGTGCGCGCACCAGGCCGCCGGCGCGAGGGAGAGGGTCAGGGCGAGCGCGGGCGCGGTGGCGGTGGGCCAGGCGCCGCCGGGTGCGCCGTCGGGGAGCGCGTCGGGGCCGCCGGTGAGCACGTTGTGCAGCAGGCCGTCGCCGAACAGGGCGTAGCCGAGCAGCCAGAGGGTGCACGCGGTGAGGCGTGGGCCATGGGGTCCGCGGCGCGCGGCGAGGGGACCGGTGCGCAGGGCGACACGGGTCGCGAGGGCTACGGCGACGATGCCGGCGACGGCCGCGAGCAGCCGCGGCTGTCCCTGCGTGAGCCGCGTCCCGGCCGCGGTGCCCGCCGCGGCGAGCCCTGGCAGCAGGCTCGCCAGGGCCCACTTCGCGCCGACGCGGGGCACGGGCAGCGACGGTTCCGGCTGGGGTCCCACGGCGCGTGGCACCCGCGCGTACAGCTCCTCCGCGAGCGAGAAGACGTCCCGGTGCCGGAACCGCGCCGCCGTCCGGTCGGTGATCCCCTCCGCCTCCAGCCCGGCCGCGATCTCCAGCGCGTCGACGGCCCGCTCGCACAGGTCACGGTGCCGGTGCAGCAACGCCTTGACGGGGTCACCGGAGGGGCGGCGGGGGGCGGGCGTGGGGGGCTTGGCCGCGGATGTACGGGGCTCACCGGCACGCGACTTGGAAAGGGACACCCCGGCACCGGAGGGCACACGCACGGACCCGGCGGCAACCGAGACGTCCGGCCAGCTCACGGAGACCTCACCCGCGCGGGGTCCGATACCAGCCGAACTGAGCGCCTCGGCAGGGGAATCGAGGGGGAGTTGGCCAGTACCGGGCCCGGAACGGGGGGCCATCGAGACGTCCGGCCGGTTCACGGGGTCTTCGCCCCCGGCAGGAAAAGTCAGGGCCGAATCCGGCGTGGGGGTAAGGGAATTGACGGCGGGTGCCGCAGCGTCGAGCGCGGAGGTCAGACGACACTCCGAGCCATCCGGCCAACCCGCGGAGACCTCACCGGCACGCGATCCCCCAGCAGAGGAGACCCCACCCGAACGGGATGTTTCCGCAGGGGAATTCACGGAGGCCACCCCAGCCCCGGACGCGGAGGCCAGATACTCCGAGACACCCGGCCAGCCCGCGGAGACCCCACCGGCACGCGATCCCCCAGCAGAGGAGACCCCACCCGAACGGAGTCCTTCGGCAGGGGACTTGACGGGGGACGCCCCAGCGCCGAGCGCGGAGGGCAGGTGCTCCGGGGCAGCCGGGGCATCCGGCCAGCCCACGGAAGCCCCGCCCCCGTGCGGGGGCCTCTCGGAAACGTCGGCGCGATCCGTCGCGGTCGTCGTCTCCGGCCACTCCCCCGCCCCCGAAGCCACCCCACCCGAGGCCTTCCCCGCCTTCGAACCCGCCCCGGCCGAGACCCACTCCCCGTGACCCGGAACCGGCCCGGCCAAGGCCCACTCCCCCTCCCCCGAACCCGTCCCGGTCAAGGCGCGCTCCCCCGCCGCCGAAACCGTCCCGGCCGAAGTCCACTCCCCACCCCCCGAACCCGTCCCGGCCGAGGTCTTTCCCGCCCCCGAACCGGCCCCGGTCGAGACCCACTCCCCCTGCCCCGAACCGGTACCGGTCAAGGCGCGCTCCCCCGCCGCCGAAGCCACCCCTGCCGAGGTCTCCCCCTGCCCCGAACCCGTCCCGGCCGAAGTCCGCTCCCCGTCTCCCGAACCCGCCCCCGCCGAGGCCCTCTCTCCCGCTCCCGAACCGGCCCCGGTCGAAGCCCACTCACCCGCCCCCGAACCCGTCCCAGCCGACCTCCGCCGGCCCGTCTCCGTCGAGGGGCCCGCGCCCGCTCCCCACGGCGCCCCGCCGCTCGGCATTCTCGGTGTGTCGCTCATCGGGCGGGCTCCGTGGTGGGGAGGGCCCAGGTGGGGGTGGCGGGCCAGTGGGCGGGGACGTGGGATTCGGCGGGGGCGGCGAAGGGCAGCGGCGCGCCGGACGCGTCGAGGAGGTCGCGGCGGACCGGGCAGTGCGAGACGATCTCCAGGTAAATGCCGTGGAACGCGGCGACGTTCTGCTCGACGGTGAACAGCTCCAGCGCTCGGGCCCGCGCCGCCGCACCGAGGCGCGCGCGGCGCTCGGGGTCGCGCAGCAGCGCCACGCACGCATCGGCGAGCGCCCGCGGATTGCGCGGGGGCACGACCAGTCCCGTACCGCCGATGACCTCCACCACCGCGCCGGCGTCCGTCGAAACGGTCGCCCGGCCGCAGAACATGGCCTCGATGAGCCCGGTCGGGAACCCCTCCACCACGCTGGAGAGCACGACGACGGCGCCGGCGGCGTACACCTCGGGCAGCGTGGGCGCGTCCGGGCCGCCGATCTCCTCGAAGGACACCGGGTTGCAGCCGACCGCGTGCGCCCCCTCCGCCTCGTCCGGAAAGAGCTGGGCCGCGAGCGCCCGGCAGTGCCCGAGGTACGCCGGCCCCTCGGGTCCGTCCGGCGAGCCGACGACGCGCAGCCGGGCGCCGGGCGCGCGCCTGCGCACCTCGGCGAAGGCGTGCAGCAGCGAGACCAGGTCCTTGGCGGGTGCCACGCGCCCGACCCAGACCAGGGTGTCCGGGTCCGCGCGGTCCGGTGACTCGCCGGCCTCGGCGAAGCCGTCGGCCGCCATGCCGGGGTAGACGGTGCGGATCCTGGCCCGGTCCGCGCCGCACCGCTCCTGCCAGCGGCGGGCGTGCGCGTCGCCCGGTGTGAGGATCTCGGCGCGGCGGTAGACCTCGGTGGCGAGCCGCCCGTGGAAGGCGGCGAGCAGGGCGCGCACGGCGGGCGCGGTGCCGGGCCCGCGGTCCAGGTAGTGCGCCCGCAGCTGGACGCCGTACTCGGTGACCAGCAGCGGCACCCCGTGGAAGTGCCGGGCGAGCAGTCCGGGCAGCGCGGCGGGGCCGCCGGAGGTGGCGTGGCAGAGGTCGGCCGCGCCGAGCGCGTCGTCGCCGTACCAGTCGAGGGAGAGGGGGCGCAGGGCGCGTTCGAGGTGAGCGGTGACGGTGAGCAGGTCGGCCACGCGCGCCTCGCGCGCCGTGCGCGGCGCACCGGGCGCGCGGCAGGCGCGCTCCAGGGTGCGCACGCCGAGGTCGGAGCGGAGCGCCGCGCCGAGTCCGCCCTCCTCGCGGGCGAGTTCGGCGAGCCCGTACAGGGCGTTGGCGAAACGGTCCGCCACCGCACCGGCGGCGCTGTGGTCCGCGGCCGTCACCCCCTGGCCGGCGTCCGCCGCCGTGCACACCGCGGCGGTCAGTTCGGCGTAGTGCTCGGTGAAGCGTCGGCGTGCGCGCCGGCCGTATCCGACCGGGCCGCCGTCGCCGTCCGCCGTCCACAGCGGTGCCGTCCGGACGCGGGTCACCTGGGGCGGGAGCGGGAGCAGGCCCTGTTCCTCCTGGCGCCTGCTGCGGCTGAGCGCGTAGAGGTCGAACTCGTGCTGCCCGAGCCCGCGCACCAGCCGGTCGCACCAGAGGCCGGCGTCGCCGCCCACGAAGGGATAGCCGCCCTCGGTCAGCAGTCCCGTGCGCACGCGCGCACCCCCGATCTTCCTCCTGGTCGGCCGCCGTTGGTCCCGGCGGCTCACAGCGGGACGAACGTAAGCGGACAAGAGGGTGGCGCGACGGACGGTTGTCCATCGCGCCACCAAAAGGGGTGAACGCGCGTGACTTTCCCGTGCGAACCGCGTTTTGTCGCGCTAGGCGTTCACGCGGGTACGAAACGTCACGCCGGGCGCGTTGTCACACCGCCGCCGGCGCGTGGCGCGCCGCGCGGCGCCGGGCCGCCAGCTGCGGGTCGAGGGCGGGTACGGCGGCCAGCAGCTGCCGGGTGTACTCCTCGCGCGGGCTGTCGTAGACCTCGTCGGCGGGGCCGTACTCGACCAGCCGGCCCCGGCGCATCACCGCGAGCCGGTCGCTGACCTGGCGGACGACGGCGAGGTCGTGCGCGATGAAGACCAGCGCGAGGCCGAGTTCCCGCTGCAACTCGCCGAGCAGGGCGACCACTTGGGCCTGAGTGGTGACGTCGAGCGCGGAGACGGGTTCGTCGCAGACGATGACACGCGGGTCGGCGGCCAGCGCGCGGGCGATGCCGATGCGCTGGCGCTGGCCCCCGCTGAACTCGTGCGGGTAGCGGTCGTAGTGCGCCCCTTCGAGCCCCACGCGCTCCAGCAGTTCCGTCACGCGCCCCCTGATCCGCTCCTCGGCCTCCGCGCCCTTCTCGCCGCGGGCGCGCAGCGGGTCGGCGATGGACTCGCCCACGCCCCGGCGGGGGTTGAGGGAGGAGACGGGGTCCTGGAAGACCATCTGGACGGCCGGGTTCACCCCGGTGTGCGGCCCGCCGTCGTAACGGATCTCGCCCGCGGTGGGGTCCAGGAGGCCGACCAGCATCCGGCCGAGGGTGGTCTTGCCGCTGCCGCTCTCGCCGACGACGCCGAGGGTCTCGCCCCTGCGCACGGTCAGCGAGACGTCGTCCACGGCCGCGAACGCCCGCTTGCCGCGCCCGAATTCGCGCCGCAGGCCGGTGGCCTCCAGGACCACCTCGCCGGTGGCGGGGGAGCCGGTGCGGCGGGCGTCCACGCGCGGGACGGCGTCGAGGAGTTCACGGGTGTACGCCTGCTCGGGCGCCGCGAGGACCGCCCCGACCGGACCGTGCTCGACGGCCCGGCCGTGCCGCATGACCAGCACCTCCTCGACGCTCTCCGCGGCCACGCCCACGTCGTGCGTGACCAGCAGCAGGCCCATGCCGGTCTCGGTGCGCAGGGTGTGCAGCAGGTCGAGGATCTGTGCCTGCACGGTGACGTCGAGCGCGGTGGTGGGCTCGTCGGCGATCAGCAGACGGGGTTCGCAGGCCAGCGCCATGGCGATGAGCGCACGCTGGCGCATGCCGCCGCTGAACTCGTGCGGGCGCGAGCGGGCGCGCCGGGCGGCGTCCGGGATGCCCACGCGGTCCAGGACCTCGACGGCACGCGCGCGGGCGGCGCGGCGCGAGGCGCGGGTGTGCACCCGGTACACCTCGGCGATCTGGTCGCCGATGGCGTAGTAGGGGTCGAGCGAGGAGAGCGGGTCCTGGAAGACCATGGCGGCCTTGGCGCCGCGCAGCCGCCGCAGTTCCTGCTCGGTGGCCTGCCGGACATCGGTGCCGGCGACGCGCACGGTGCCGCCGACGCGGGCGCCGGTGCCGCGGTGCAGGCCCAGCAGGGCGCCCGCGACCGTGGACTTGCCGGAGCCGGACTCGCCGACCAGGGCCAGCGCGCCGCCCTCGGCCAGGCTGAAGGAGAGCTGGTCGACGGCCCGCAGCGCGCCGAACTCGACGCTCAGGCCGGTCACTTCCACCAGGCTCATGCGAGCACCACCCGTCGGTCGGCCACCGCGTACAGCACGTCCGCGACGGCGTTGGCGAGCACCACGAAGAACGCGATGACGAGGACCATGCCGACGACCACCGGCAGGTCGACGACCTTCACCGCGTGCACGAGTTCCTGGCCGATGCCGGGCAGCCCGAACAGGGTCTCGGTGAGGACGGCGCCACCGACGGCGGAGCCGACGTTGTTGGCGTTGAGCGCGATGACCGGGGCGAACGCGCCGCGCAGCGCGTGCCGTCCGACGATGGCCCGCTCGCCGACGCCGTAGGCCCGGAAGGTCCGTACGTGGTCCTCGGCGAGCGTCTCCAGCATCGCGGCGCGGGTCAGCCGGGCGAAGGTCGCGGCCTCGATCAGGGCCAGCGACAGCCAGGGCAGCAGCAGGTTCCAGGCCCACTGCTCGGGGTCGTCGGTGAAGGCCACGTACTCCGGGAAGGGCAGCAGCTGGAGCTGGCCGCAGACGACGATCATCAGCACCAGGCCGATGACGAACACCGGTGTGGCGGTGCCCGCGAGGGTGATCGCGGTGAGCACCCGCTCCGAGACGCGGCCGCGCCGCCAGGCGGACAGGACGCCGGTGCCGACGCCGAGCGCGAGCCACAGCACCATGCCGCCGAGCACCAGCGAGAGGCTGACCGGCAGCTTGCCCAGGATGATGTCCAGGACCTGCTGTCCGGTCTGGTACGACTGCCCGAGGCAGGGCGCCGCGCAGTGCTCCACGGAGGTGCCGGTGGAGAAGTCCTGGCCGGCGAACAGGCCCTGGAGGAAGTGCCAGTAGCGCACGTAGAGGGGGTCGCCGAGGTGCAGCTGTTCGGCGACCTGGTGCACCTGGGCCGGGGAGCAGCGCGGGCCGCAGGTGATCTGGGCGACGTTGCCGGGGGTGACGTAGAAGACGACGTAGACGATGACCGAGATGGCGAGCAGGGTGACGACCGTGCCCACGGCCCGGCGCAGCAGGAATCCGCCGAAGCCGCTCATGCGGTCGCCTCCTTCCTGGTCGTGCCCTTGACCGTGTCCCCGGCCGTGACCTGGGCCGTGTCCTTGTCGGCGCCCTTGTCGGCGTCCTTGTCCTTGCGGCCGGTGCCGATCCGCAGCCGGGAGGCGGCGCGCGGGTCGAGGGCGGTGCGCACGCCGTCGCCGAGGACGGTGAGGGCGAGGACGGTGACGAACAGGGCGCCGGCCGGCAGCAGCAGGTACTGCGGGGCGGCCTGGTACCAGACGTCGGCGGCGGTGAGCATCTGTCCCCAGGAGGGCGTGGGCGGCTTGACGCCCACGCCGAGGAAGGACAGGGCCGACTCCGCGGAGATGTTCGCGGGCACGAGGAGCGCGGCGTAGGTGATGACGGGCGCGGCGAGTCCGGGCAGCAGCTCCCGGCAGGCGATCCGCCAGGTCTTCCAGCCGCTGAGCCGGGCCGCCGAGACGTAGTCGAGCCCCTTCATGGACAGGGCCTGCGCGCGCAGGATCTTCGCGATGCTGCCCCACCCGATCAGGCCGAGGACGAGGGTGACCAGTACGGGCCGCGGGAAGCTCGCCGGGACGACCGCCAGCAGCGCCAACGACATGATCATCAGCGGCATCGCGACGATGATGTCCGTGATCCGGCTCAACACTTGATCAACCCATTGATTGCCGAGCGCGGCCGCCACACCGACGGCCACGCCGACGGCGACCTGGATGACGGTGGCGGCCAGGGCGACGCCGAGCGAGACGCGGGCGCCGTAGACCAGGCGGGCGAACAGGTCGCGGCCGGTCTGGGGTTCGACGCCCAGCCAGTGCTCCGCGCCGATGCCGCCGAGGGGGCCGACCGGCACGCCGCCGCGCGCGGAGTCGATCAGGGACGGGTGGTAGGTGAAGGGGTCCTGGCCCTCCAGGGCGGTGAACAGCGGCGCGCCCAGCGCGACCAGGACGAGCAGCGCGACGACGGCCGCGGCGACCAGGGCGGCGCGCTGCGCCCGCAGCCGCCGCCAGAACCGGCGGGCCCCCGAGCCCGCCGGGACGGGGGTGTCCGTCCCGGCGGCCAGGGTGGCGAGGGGTGACTCGGTCACGGCGTCACTTCACCGCGACCTGGGAGATGTCCAGCACGCCGGTCCAGTCGCTGATGACGACATTGCGGACGTCCTTGCCGACGAGGCGCTTGTAGACGGGGTGGAACAGCGGCACCACGAGGGCCTTCTCACCGATCTTCTTGTCCAGGGCGCCCCAGCGCTTGGCGGCCGCGTCGAGGTCGGTCAACTTGTTGATCGAGTCAATCTCGTCATTGACCGACACCTCGTTGAGCTGGCTCGCGTTGAAGTTCGCGCCGTCCTTGACGATCTGCCGGCCGTCGAAGATCGGGGCGAGGAAGGGACCGCCGGAGGGCCAGTCGGCGCCCCAGCCGGCGAGGAAGAAGCCGGGCTCGGTCTTCACGCTGTGCACGGTGTCCCGGTAGTCGTTGTCCTCCAGGCCCTGGAGCTTGACCGTGATGCCGGCCTTCTTGAGCGCGTCCTGGAGTGCGGTGGCGATCTCCGGGCTGGTCGCGAAGTCCTTGGCGTTGGAGTGCGTCAGGGTGACGGTGAGCCCGTTCTTGTAACCGGCCTGCGCCAGCAGCTGCTTCGCCTTCGCCGGGTTGCCGGACGCGCCCGCCGGGAACGGGTCGTACGGCGTGTACCCGAAGGACTTCTGGTTCGGCAGGAAGGTCGTGGCGGGCTCGGCGAGCGCGCTGCCGCCGGCCGCGTTGACCACCGAGGAGCGGTCCACGGCGTAGGCGATGGCCTCGCGCACCTTGGGGTTGTCGAAGGGCTTCACCTTCGGGTTGAACGCGATGTAGTTCGTGTAGCCGAAGTGCCCGGTGCCCACCCGCGCGGCCAGTTCCTTGTCGCCGGTCACCTTGGCCAGCTCGGCCGGGCCGAGGTTGGTGTCCGTGGTGACGGCGGCGGCGTCCGCGCCCTGGGAGGCGGACAGCCGCTGGTCGATCACCGAGGAGTCCAGGCCGGAGCGCACGTCGATGGTGTCCGGGTATGCCTTGCGCTGGTCGTCGGTGGCCGCGGACCAGTTGGGGTTGCGCTTGAGCAGCACGTGCTCGCCGTCGTTCTCGTTCTTCACGACCTCGTAGGGGCCGGACGAGACGGGGTGCTCCTCGTACTTGGTGCCGGTGTCCTTGGCCTTGGGCACCGGCGCGAACTGCGTCTGCGTGGCGAGGAACGGGAACTCGCCCTCGGGCTTGTCCAGATGGAAGACGATGGTCCGCGCGTCCGGCGTCTCGATCGCCGACAGGCCCTTCTTGTCCTTGTACGGCCCCTGGTAGTCCGCCGCACCCTTGAGCCAGTCGCGCAGGTAGGGGGCGCCGCCGGAGAGCTCGGGGGCGAAGGAGCGCTCGATGCCGTACTTGATGTCGGCCGAGGTGATCGGGGTGCCGTCCTCGTACTTGAGGCCCTTCTTCAGGGTGTACGTCCACACGGTCGCATCCTTGCTGGGACGCCCGGTGTCGGTCGCGAGGTCCGGCACGACCTTGGCGCCGGCCGCGCCGTTCGCCCGGTTGCGCGTGGTGAGCGTGCGGAAGACCAGCGAGGGCACGTTCCCGCCACCGGACGTGTACAGCCGCGCGGGGTCGAAGTCGGTCTGCGGCTCGGCGTTCAGGACCGTGAGCGTGCCGCCCTTGTGGGGCGTGGAGTCGCCACCGGAGCCCTTCGCACCGCTGTCCTTCGGACCGCAGGCGGCGGCGCCCGCGGCCACGACCAGGCTGACGGATGCCGCTGCCACGCGGCGCGCTATGACGGACGGTTGACGCATCGGATTGACGACCTCTCGGGGGATGTTTCGAGGGTTTCTCGAAGAGTGAGACAAAGAGACGAGGAGTGAGACGTCCCTGGACAGACGTCGGCCCCGGCGTCGGGTCGTCGAAGAATCCGCGACCGGGGGTCACGGACGGAAAAAGGGGAAAGGTCGCGACGCGAACGCCAGGGGGCGGCGTCAGCGACAGTGGATGTCGGCCACGCAGAGCGCGGTCACGCCGATCAGCGCCAGCTCGATGGCGGCGCTGAAGGAGACGGCATGACTAGACCACATGCGCAGAAATATGAACGACCTGACGGCTCATGTCAATGTGACATAAGCGCAGGTCGTCAACTCTTGGGATACGGCCAGGCGTTGGGCAGGCAGTGGATCCCGTCGTGGTCGAGGAACTTGGTCTGCTGCTGCATGACCGGCGCGAGTTCGCCGTTCTTCTGGCAGGTGACGTGGTTGTGACCGAGCCGGTGGCCGACCTCATGGTTGATCAACATTTGCCGGTACATATGGATCTTGTCGCCGTATGTCTTGCTTCCTTGAGCCCACCGGTACGCATTGATCATCACGCGCTGGGTGGCGGCCGAGTCGCAGGAGACGTTGTCCTCGGTGGTGTCCAGGCCGGACTTGGCACACCAGGTGGCGGTGGTGCCGGGGCTGGCCAGGGTGATCACGAAGTCGGGTTTGCCGGAGGAGATCCGCTCGAAGGTACGGGTGCCGCCGTGTCCCCAACTCCGGTCGTCGTTCAGCGTCTTCTGCACGGCCTCGGCGAACAGCGTGCCGTCCAGGCCGAGTCCCTGCTCGATGTCGACCCGGTAGCGGTACTTCCGGCCGGTGCCGGGCGCCTTGTCGAAGCCGGGGACGGTGTCGAACTTCCCGGACGCCTTGAGGGTCGCGCTCAGCGGATACGTACGGTCCATCTTCTGCTCGTACGTCAACGGCGCCGCGCTCGGCTTCACGGAGGACCCGGTGTGCGCGCCGGCACCCTGGTCCGGCGCGGAGTGCCCGGCCGCCGCGCCTCCGTCGCGCCCCTCGGTCACCTGCCCGGCGACGACCACCGCGAGCACGGTGGTGACGGCGGCCGCGGCGATCCCGGTGAAGGCCCGCCCCTTGTTCCCGCGCTGCACGGGCGGGACCGCCTTGTCCGCACCGCCGCCGACACCGGCACCGCCGCCGGCACCGGGTGTCTCCGCCGCCGGCTCCGGTTCCCCGGCCGGCCGCTCCTTCGTACGGACGCCCCCCGGCCGGCCACCGCCGCCGTCGAAGGCGTCCAGGTAGTCCTGCCGCGGCCCGCGCCCGCCGCGCCCGCCGGGGCCGACGGGAGCGGCAGGTCCGACGGGGCCGGGAGGGTTGGCGGGTGCCGCCTGCCGCTGCCGGGGCAGTACGGCCCCGTGCGTACCGGTCCCGGACCCGGACCGGGCCGGGAACTCCCCCCAGCCGCCGCCGGGTTCCCGCTGCTCGGGATGCCCACCGCGCGCGGCACCCGCGCCGGGGCCACGCGGGGCGCCGTGCGCGGGAGCGCCGCCGGAGAGCCCCGGAACACCACGGGCGGGCGTGCCCTCGGGCAGGCGCGGGACACCACGGGCGGGCGTGCCCTCGGGCAGGCGCGGGACACCACGGGCGGGCGTGCCCTCGGACAGGCGCGGGACACCACGGGCGGGGGTTCCGGCCGGTGTCCCCCCGGATGCGCGCGGCGCGCCCCGCCCCGCCGCCTGCTCCGCAGACCCCGGCCCACCGCGACCCGGCACCCCGTCCGGCACTCCCGGCGCTTCCGGCGCGCCGCGGCCCGGCGCGTCCCGCTGGCTCCTCGCCGCTGTCTCCGGACCCGTGTCCTGCGCGGCCGGTTTGACCGGCCCCCGGCGGCTGTGGCGTCCCACGGTGTCCTTCAGCTCCCCGCTTCCGTACCCTCGGCGGCCGTCCGGCCGCCCGTGTCCGTGCTCTCGTCGTCCCTACCGCCGCCGCCCGCGCCGCCCGCCTCCGTGCCGCCGTCCCCCTCGGCCTGCGCCAGCAGCTCCCGGAAGGCCCGCGCCACCACGCCCGGATACTCCATCATCGCCACGTGCCCGGCGTCCGGCAGGGTCAGCAGCCGGGAGTCGCGGAAGGCGCGGGCGGCCTTGCGCGCCATGCGGTAGCCGACGAGCTGGTCCCGGCCGCCGTAGACGAGCAGGGTCGGCGCGAGCACGCGCTCGGCCTGCCGCCACAGCCCGTGCTGCCCGCCGAGCGTGTACGCGTTGACGATGCCGCGCGCCGAGCGGGCCATCGCGTCCCAGAAGTACGGCAGCTGCAACCGCCGCTCCAGCTCCTCGACGGCCTGCCGGAACGCCTCCGGCGTCACCTGGCCGGGGTCGCCGTAGCAGAGCCCCATGACGCCGCGCACCCGCTGCTCGGCCGTCCAGTCCTTGCTCATCCGGGTGAAGAGGGCGGCGATGCCGGGCACACCGAGCAGCCCGGTCGGCACCGCGGTGCGCTGGATCCGCAGCTCCGGCAGCGCGGGCGAGATCAGCGTGAGGGTGCGCACCAGGTCGGGGCGTACGGCGGCCACGCGCGTGGTGACCGCGCCGCCGAGCGAGTTGCCGAAGAGGTGGACGGGACCGTGTCCGGCGGCGTCCAGGTAGCGGATGACGGCCCGCGCGTGCCCGGTGACGGAGTAGTCGCCGTCGTCCGGGGGCGGGGAGTCGCCGAAGCCCGGCAGGTCGAGCGCCTCGCCGGCAACGACGCCGTCCAGCTCGGCCATCAGGTCCGACCAGTTCTGCGAAGAGCCGCCGAGCCCGTGGACGTACAGGGCGCGCGGCAGGCCCGCGCGCGCGGGCGGCCGGTAGCGCACCGTCAGGGTGACCCCCGGCAGGCCCACCGTCCGCAGCCGCTCCCCCTCGCCGACCCGGACGGGCGCCACCCGCGGGAGCACACTGGCGGCCGGCGCGGAGGGCGACTCGGTGGAAGACATGCGGGCAATGTTACGAGGTGATCACACCGGCTTTCGTGTGTTCGCCGTCACAGAATGAGCCGTTCCGTCGCGGACAACCGGGGGCGGACGGACGCACACGGCATGGCGTCCGGATCGGCCGTCTCCTAGGCTCGTACACAGGGCACCCGCGTGTGGCCCCTGCCGTGCCCCCGGGGACGTTCGTAGGAAGGGAGCCCATCATGGCCCAGGACCCGACCGAGCCCGACACCATCGAGGAGCTGGACGAGGACACGGCCCCCGAGCTGGGTGTCGAGGAGCCGGAAGTGGACGCCGTCGAGCAGCAGGCCGATATCCGGCCCGAGCGCGACGACCCGCTGCCGGCGGAGAAGCAGGACCGGGCGAACGAGGCCGACCTGGCGGAACAGGCGCGCGTGGTCGCGCTCGACGAGGACGACTACCGCTGATCGCCCGCGCGACTCGGCTTTCGCCGCCGTCCGGTACGTGAAATTCTGCGTTCGCACCGCGCACACCACGGTTACCGAAAAGTACGATGGCCGCGCGGTCGACACCGCATGTGGACGACATTGGGAGGCGGCGTGACAGCCATCGAGCAAACAGAGGCAGCACGCCCACGCGGCACCCGGCTGCCGCGCCGAGCCCGACGGAACCAGTTGCTGGGCGCGGCCCAGGAGGTCTTCGTCGCACAGGGCTACCACGCCGCGGCGATGGACGACATCGCCGAGCGGGCCGGCGTGAGCAAGCCGGTGCTCTACCAGCACTTCCCGGGCAAGCTCGACCTCTACCTCGCGCTGCTGGACCAGCACTGCGAGGCGCTGATCCAGTCGGTGCGCGGCGCGCTGGCGTCGACGACCGACAACAAGCAGCGCGTGCGGGCGACCATGGACGCCTACTTCGCCTATGTGGAGGACGACGGCGGCGCCTTCCGGCTGGTCTTCGAGTCCGACCTGACGAACGAGCCGGCCGTGCGCGAGCGCGTCGACAAGGTGACCACCGAGTGCGCCGAGGCGATCTGCGACGTCATCGCGGAGGACACCGGCCTGTCCCGCGCGGAGTCCATGCTGCTCGCCTCGGGTCTCGGCGGGCTCGCCCAGGTGGTGGCCCGTTCCTGGCTGCACAGCGACCGCAGCGTGCCGCGCGACCACGCGGTGCAGCTGCTGGCCTCGCTCGCCTGGCGCGGCATCGCGGGCTTCCCGCTGCACGGCAACGAGCACCACTGAGCCGGGTCACGGCGTTCATTCCCGGACGGTGTTCGCTGTTGGCGTTCCCGGCCGGCGGCGTGCACGTCCCCTCACCGGGCTAATGTGTGCTGGTACGGCGCGGAAGATCGCGCACATCACTGACCGTCGGAGGGACAAAGCCGTGGAGGTCAAGATCGGCGTGCAGCACGCGCCCCGCGAGATCGTTCTGGAGAGCGGTCAGAGCGTCGAGGAGGTCGAGCGCCTGGTGTCCGACGCCCTGGCCGGGAAGACGCAGCTGCTGTCCCTTGAGGACGAGAAGGGCCGCAAGGTCATGGTGCCGACGGACCGGCTGGCGTACGTGGAGATCGGCGCGCCGACCGTGCGCAAGGTGGGCTTCGGCGCTCTGTAGGCCGGTTGTGTCAAGGGCCCGGCGGCATTCGGCCGCCGGGCCCTTGTGCTGAGCGGATTCGCACCCAGAAACGACACAACTCCGCCATAGCGGAGGATTGCAGTCCGCAGGTCAGGGGTAAGACGGGCTACGACCGTTCAAGGCAGACCGGCCGTGGGAGGGACCCCCGTCATGATCCTGGAAGCACTCGGCACCGCCGTGCTCGGTCTCCTGCTCGCCTGGGCGGCGACCGCCCGCCTCGCCCACCGCCTCCCGAACCGCCCCCTGGTCTACTCGACCGGCACCGCGGGCGCCCTGCTGGGCGACTTCGTCACCCACAGCGCCCTGGGCTCGGGCTTCACCCTGATCCCCATCCTGGGCGCGGCGGTCATCTCGGCGGCTTCCCTGTCCCTGCTCCTGCGCCCGTCAAGGGCCCGCCGCTCCCTGACGGCGTAACAGGAGCCCTCTTCAAGGGGCCGAGGCCGATCGCCCCGAAAGGGGCGCGGGGCTCTGTTCGATATGCGGCTCCGCCGCGTGGGCGCGACCAGCCGCAACGCACCCGCACCCGCACCCGCACCCGCCACAGCGGAGCGCTACGCCGCCAAGCCGAGCGCAGCCATCCGCTTCGTGTGCGCCTCCGTGATCCGCGTGAACATCCGCCCCACCTCGGCCAGATCGAACCCGTCGGCCACCCCGCCCACCAGCATCGTGGACAGCGCGTCCCGATCCGCCACCACCCGCTGCGACTGCGACAGCGCCTCGCCCATCAGCCGCCGGGCCCACAGCGCGAGCCGCCCGCCGACCCGCGGATCGGCGTCGATCGCGGCCCGCACCTTCTCCACCGCGAACTCCGCGTGCCCGGTGTCGTCGAGCACCGCGAGCACCAGCTCCCGCGTGTCGGTGTCGAGCCGCGCCGCCACCTCCCGGTAGAAGTCGCTCGCGATCGAGTCGCCGACGTACGCCTTGACCAGGCCCTCCAGCCAGTCCGAGGGTGCCGTCTGCCGGTGGAAGCCGTCCAGCGCGGCGACGAACGGGTCCATCGCCGCCGTCGGGTCCTCGCCGATCTCCGTCAGCCGGTCCCGCAGCCGCTCGAAGTGGTGGAACTCCGCCGAGGCCATCTTCGCCAGCTCGGCCTTGTCACCGAGAGTGGGCGCCAGCTTCGCGTCCTCCGCGAGCCGCTCGAACGCCGCGAGCTCTCCATAGGCGAGCGCCCCGAGCAGATCCACGACGGCGGCGCGGTAGTGCGGCTCGGCGGCGGCCTGCGCCCAGTCCTGCGCGGCGACACCGGTCGGCACGGGGGCGGCGGACGCGTTCTCAGGCTTGTCAGAGCTAGTCATGAGGCGCACAATAGCCCGCTTGGCGCCCCCCTCAAGCCCCCGGCCGACCACTGTGACCGCGACTACGTGACCAAATCGGCCATCGCGTGTGCGCGAATCCGGGGTATGGTGGTATTGCGCCTGGGAGTGCGTCGACGGTGTTCGACGTGTTCCGGCAGGGCGCACGCATGAGGATGCCCGGTCGGTGGCCCGATCGGCTCCGACCCGACAGACCTCCGTGGCCGTACGGCTCAGTACGTACGACGACCGGAGGGACACCCTCAGCGGTACGAGCGCTAGAGCGTCGGCAGAGGTCCCGTGTCTTACGGCTTGCCTTGACAGGTTCGCCCGTACGGCAGCCGACGTCCCCGGCACGGCCAGTCATGACCCCCGCGCTCGCCTCGCACCGCGCCACACAGAAGAGGCAGCACCCTGACTACGACGTTTCGAGACCTTGGGATTCTCCCCGAGACCGCCGAGGCCCTGGAGGCCGTCGGCATCGTCAATCCCTTCCCCATCCAGGAGATGACGCTCCCCGTCGCCCTTTCCGGCACGGACGTCATCGGCCAGGCCAAGACCGGCACCGGCAAGACGCTGGGCTTCGGCCTCCCCCTCCTTGAGCGCGTGACCGTCCCCGCCGACGTCGAGGCCGGACGCGCCACCCCCGACGACCTCACCGACGCCCCGCAGGCGCTGGTCGTCGTCCCCACCCGCGAGCTGTGCACGCAGGTCACCAACGACCTCCAGACGGCCGGCAAGGTCCGTAACGTGCGGGTGCTGGCGATCTACGGCGGCCGGGCCTACGAGCCCCAGGTCGAGGCCCTGAAGAAGGGCGTCGACGTCGTCGTCGGCACTCCGGGCCGGCTGCTCGACCTCGCGGGCCAGAAGAAGCTCGACCTGAAGCACGTCAAGAGCCTGGTCCTCGACGAGGCCGACGAAATGCTCGACCTGGGCTTCCTGCCCGACGTCGAGAAGATCATCGCCATGCTCCCGGCCAAGCGCCAGACCATGCTGTTCTCGGCGACCATGCCGGGCGCGGTCATCGGCCTCGCCCGCCGCTACATGTCCCGGCCCACGCACATCCGCGCCACCGCGCCGGACGACGAGGGCGCGACGGTCGCGAACATCAAGCAGTTCGTCTACCGCGGCCACTCCATGGACAAGCCGGAGATGATCGCGCGCATCCTTCAGGCCGAGGGCCGCGGGCTCGCGATGATCTTCTGCCGCACCAAGCGCACGGCCGCCGACATCGCCGAGCAGCTCCAGCGCCGCGGGTTCGCCTCCGGCGCGGTCCACGGCGACCTCGGCCAGGGCGCCCGCGAGCAGGCGCTGCGCGCGTTCCGCAACGGCAAGGTCGACGTCCTGGTCTGCACCGACGTGGCCGCGCGCGGCATCGACGTCGAGGGCGTCACCCACGTCATCAACTACCAGTCCCCCGAGGACGAGAAGACGTACCTGCACCGCGTCGGCCGCACCGGCCGCGCGGGCGCCAAGGGTACGGCGATCACGTTCGTGGACTGGGACGACATCCCGCGCTGGCAGCTGATCAACAAGGCGCTGGACCTGGGCTTCCCCGACCCGGTGGAGACGTACTCCACGTCCCCGCACCTGTTCTCCGACCTCGGCATCCCCGCGGGCACCAAGGGCATCCTGCCGCGTTCGGAGCGGACCCGTGCCGGTCTGGACGCGGAGGAAGTCGAGGACCTGGGCGAGACCGGCGGACGCGGCGCCCGCGGCCGTGACCGTGGCCGTGGCCCCGGCGGTCGAGGCGACCGCAATGACCGCCACGACCGCCACGACCGGGCCGAGGCCCCCGCCGCCGAGCGAGAGCGTCCGGCGCGTACCCCGCGCCGTCGCCGTCGCACCCGTGGCGGCGCCCCGCTGGACGCGGCCACGCAGGCACCGGCGACGCAGACACCGGCCGCCGAGTCCACGTCCGTCTCCGTGGAGGAGTCAGCGACGCGCACCCCGCGCCGCCGTCGCCGCACCCGATCCGGCGCCCAGGCTCCGGCCGCGGTGACGCCGGCCGTCGAGGTGACCGTCGAGACGCCGCAGGAGGCACCCGTGGCCGCCCCGGCGGAGGTCGCGGAGGCCGTGGAGAAGCCGCGTCGCCGCCGTACCCGCAAGACCGCGGAGCCCGTGGCGACGGAGACCGCCGTCGTGGAGTCCGCCGTCGTGGAGACCCCGGCCCCGGCCGTCGTCGCGGAGCCCGAGGCGGAGGCCAAGCCGCGCCGCACGCGGAAGACCGCCGCCGCCGTGGAAACGGCCGACGGGGTCGAGGCCGCCGCTCCGAAGGCGCGGCGGACCCGTAAGGCCACCGAACCGGTCGCCGAGGCAGCAGCCACCGAGGCCGAGCCCAAGGCGCGCCGCACCCGCAAGACGGCCGCCACGGAGACGGACGCGGCCGAACCCGAGGCCAAGCCGCGCCGCACCCGCAAGACCACCGCCGCCAAGCCGGAGACCGACGCCCCCGAGGCTGAGGCCAAGCCCCGCCGCACCCGCAAGACCACGGCGGAGCCGGAGGCCGCGACGGACACCGCCGAGGTCGCGGAGGCCAAGCCGCGCCGCACGCGGAAGACCGCCGCTGCCGCCGTCGAGGCGACCGAGGACACCGAGGCCACCCCGCGCCGCCGCACCCGCAAGGCCACCGAACCGGTCGCCGGGGCAGCAGCCACCGAGGCCGAGCCCAAGGCGCGCCGCACCCGCAAGACGGCCGCCACGGAGACGGACGCGGCCGAACCCGAGGCCAAGCCGCGCCGCACCCGCAAGACCGCCGCCGCCAAGCCGGAGACCGACGCCCCCGAGCCCGAGGCCAAGCCCCGCCGCACCCGCAAGACCACGGCGGAGCCGGAGGCCGCGACGGACACCGCCAAGGTCGCGGAGGCCAAGCCGCGCCGCACGCGGAAGACCGCCGCCGCCGTGGAAACGGCCGACGGGGTCGAGGCCGCCGCTCCGAAGGCGCGGCGGACCCGTAAGGCCGTCGCCGAGACGGCCACCGCGGAGATCCCGGCGCAGGCCACCGGCGAGCCGGAGGCCAAGCCGCGCCGCCGCACCCGCAAGGCGACGGCCGCCGCGGAGGCCCCGGAAGCCTGATCCGGCGCCGCCCGCGCGGCGGCACCGCAGCCCTGACGGCCCGGTCCACCTCGGTGGACCGGGCCGTCGGCTTTCCCCCGTCACCCTCCGGCTAACCTCTCCCCCATGAGCAGGCCCGATACCTTCGTCCCGCCCCCCGGCGCCCGCGCGTACCCGCTGCGCACCGCGCGCGGGGAGTTCGCCGTCGTCGACGCTCCCGTGGCCGAGGGGGTCGAGGCGAAGGGGGTCGCCCTGCTGCTGCCCGGATTCACCGGCAGCAAGGAGGACTTCAACCCGCTGCACATGCCGCTGGCCGAGCGCGGCTACCGGACCGTGGCCGTGGACGGGCGCGGGCAGTTCGAGTCGGACGGCCCCGAAGGCGACGAATCGGCCTACGCTCAGGGCGAGTTGGCGGCGGACGTGCTGGCTCAGGCCGCGGCGATCGGCGAGCCGGTGCATCTGCTCGGCCACTCCTTCGGCGGACAGGTCGCCCGCGCCGCCGTCCTGCTGGACCCGGCACCCTTTTGCTCCCTGACCCTGATGGCATCGGGTCCGGCGCGGATCTCGGCGTCCCAGCGGGAGCGGGTACGGCTGCTGCGGGACGCGCTCGCCGTGATGACCATGGCGCAGGTGTGGGACGCGATGCGGCAGATGGAGGCGCCCGAGCAGACCGGGACGCCCGAGCCGGGCGACACCCCGGACATCCAGGAGGACATGCGCCGCCGCTGGATGGGCACCAAGCCCGCCCAACTCCTCGCCGCCGGGCGCCAGTTGTGCGCGGAGCCGGACCGGGTGGCGGAACTGGCCGCCGTCGCCCTGCCGTTCCACGTCGTGTCGGGTGCCTACGACGACACCTGGCCGGTGCCCCTGCTGGACGACATGGCGAAACGGCTCGGCGCCCACCGCACGATCATCGAGGGCACCGAACACTCCCCCAACACCGAACGCCCACTGGAGACCGCCCGCGCCCTCGCCGATTTCTGGGACGGGACGGAGCCGGCGGGCGAAGCCGGTTAGTACTGCGCCTGCAAGTGGTCCCAGAACCCGTCCCGGAGGGAGCGGCGCAGGTCGGCCTGGCCGCGCAGGGAGTACTGGAGCAGGCCCTCGGCCTCGACCAGCAGGTCCTGGTCGACGGAGCCGGGCAGATAGGGGTGGCCGGGCAGCAGATCGACCAGGGCGTCGCGGCCTCGGGAGGCCAGCCACTTCGCCGCGATCTGGGCGCCGACGAAGCGGACGTCCTCGCGGGTGGGCCGGGCCCCGGTGCCGGCCTCGTAGGCGGCGGCCGTGCGCCGGGAGACGTACGGCTTGAAGAACTCCAGGTCCAGGGTGCGCTGGCTGTCGACCTCCCACAGCAGCGGCTCGGCCTGGTTGCGGCCCTCGGGCGCCTCGATGCCCCACAGATGCACGCGGGCGCCGTAGCCCTGGGCGGCCTCGACCGCGGAGACCAGGTCCTCGTCGCCGCCGAGCAGGGCCGCGTCGCTGATGGCGCGGTGCCGGGCCAGCGACTCCAGATCCGTGCGGATCAGTGAATCGACGCCCTTCTGCTGGTTGTTGGCGTTGAGGTTGCCGAGGCGGACCTTGACGTCGGGGAGTTCGGCGATGGTCTGCTGCTCGGCGGTGTGGATGCGGCGCCGGGCGCCGTCGTACCAGTAGACACGCAGCAGCCGACTGTCGGCGAAGACGGTGCGGGCGCGGTCGATCAGCGCGTCGATCAGGCCCTCGGCGTCCACGTCGAAGGCCCGGCGGTCCTCCGTCCCGGCGATCAGGCGGCCGGCGGCCGCGTACAGGTACCCGGCGTCCACGAAGATCGCGTGGGTCGAGGGTGTCTTCGCCACCTCGGCGAGCATGCGTTCCAGCAGCTCGTTCGTACGGTCGATGCGGGTGGCGAGATGCGCCAGGTCGTCGTTCATCGCCCCCCATTCTCCTCGTCGTCACACTGTGAACACAACCGGTCCCGCGCAGTCCCAGGCGCTCTCGCACGGTCACCGACCACTACTTACCGGTCGGTAGTTAGGCGTTCGAAAAATTTCTTTAGCGTAGGGAATGTTTGTAACACGGGGCGTGTTCACTCAGTACGACGCCGGATACACAACCGGCGCGCCAAGTAGTTCTCCGCAGGAGGATGACCAGACGAAGGGAGAAGCCTGTGCGCTTCGAAATCATGCGACTCGACGAGGTCGACGGGACCACCGTGGACAGCACCGTCGTGGACGCCGCCTCCGTCAACCGGATCGTTCAGCAGGCAGCGGCAGTGGGGCAGCGCCTGTGGATCCGCCCGGCCGAGACCCCGGCCTCGTAACGGGGTTCCCGCTCAAGCCTTCAGGGGGAACCGAGCCGTATACGACGGCCCGGTCCCCCGGATCACCTGAGCGTCAGCTTCCGTGGATCACCTGGGTGATCCCGTTGATGATCTGCTGGACCGCGATCGCGGAGAGCATCATGCCCGCGAGCCGCGTCACCAGGACCACACCGCCGTCCTTGATGATCCGGATGATCAGCAGCGAGTAGCGCATCACCAGCCACAGCACCACATGGATCGCGAGGATCGCGACCCACACGGATATCTGGGTGCTCACGCTGCCGGCCTTCTGCACGGCCAGGATGACGGAGACGATCGCGCCGGGCCCCGCGAGCAGCGGCATGCCGAGCGGCACGAGGGCCACGTTGACGTCCTTGGTGGCCTTCGGCTCGTCGTTCTTGCCGGTGAGCAGGTCGAGCGCGATCAGCAGGAGCAGCAGGCCGCCCGCGATCATCAGCGCGGGCACGGACACGTGCAGGTAGTCGAGGATCTGGTGCCCGAGGACGCCGAAGACGGCGATGACCCCGAACGCGACGCAGACGGCCTGGAACGCCATCCGCTTCTGCACCTTCGCCGGCCGGCCCGCGGTCAGGGCGAGGAAGATCGGGGTGATCCCAGGGGGATCCATGATGACAAAAAGGGTCAGGAACAGAGAGCCGAAGACGGCGATGTCGAACATGCGGAAGTACTGGCCTTGCTGAAAGAAGACGAACTGAGGGTGTGAGCGCGCGTCGGCCGCGAAGCGGCGGCCTCAGACTCCGCCGGCTCCGGGAACCGGGAACGCGCCGGTCGCCCGGCGGGTGATCTCCCCGTACACCTCGGGGTCGGTGGTGTAGTCGCCGAGCGCGACGGTCTTGCGGCTGCCGTGGTAGTCCGAGGAGCCCGTGACCAGCAGGCCGAGGTCCTTCGCCAGGCCGCGCAGCCGGTCCTTGGCCGCGTCGTCGTGGTCCATGTGGTCGACCTCGATGCCGTCCAGGCCGGCCGCGGCCATCTCGGCGATCGCGGACTCGGGGACCGTGCGGCCCCGCTTGGCGGCGGCCGGGTGCGCGAACACGCAGACCCCGCCGGCGGCCTTGACCAGCCGGATCGCCTCGAAGGGGTCGGTCTCGTGCTTCGGCATGTAGGCGCGGCCGCCGTCGGCGAGCCACTTCTCGGTGAACGCGTCGCTCACCGTCTCCACCACGCCCAGCTCGACCAGCGCGGAGGCGACATGCGGACGCCCCACGGAGCCGCCGGCGGCGATCCGCTCGACCCGCTCCCAGGTGACCGGCACGCCCAGCGCGTTCAGCTTGGCGACCATGCCCTTGGCCCGCGGCACCCGGTCGTCCCGGACCAGCTCGCGCTCGGCGAGCAGGGCGGGCTCCTCGGGGTCGAAGAGGTAGGCCAGCAGGTGCATCGAGATGCCGTCGATGCGGCAGGACAGCTCGGCGCCGGGGACCAGGGTGAGTCCGGCGGGCAGCGCGGCGATGGCCTCGGCGTGGCCTCGGGTGGTGTCGTGGTCGGTCAGCGCGACGACGTCCAGACCGGCCGCGGCGGCGTGGCGCACCAGCTCGGCGGGGGTGTCCGTGCCGTCGGACGCCGTGGAGTGACAGTGCAGATCGATGCGCACGGTGACTCCAGACGGGCCGCGGGGACGGAAAGAGGACACCTCAGGATAACCGCCCCGGACACCCGTTCTGTCACGACCGCGGCGGGGGTACGCCCCCTACAACGATGCGCGCCCGCCCACGTGGACGGGCGCGTCCCGGCACGACGCCCTCCTATGGCCCCTGGGGGCGCAGCAGCCGCGGTGACAGCGCCCCGCACGGCACCAGGTCCAGCTCGGCGCCCGCGTCGCGCAGATCGGTCAGCACCAGCTCGTCGTACAGGAGCAGGCCCGCCTGTTCGGGCCACACCACGGCCCACAGCCACATGCCGAGCGCCTCGCCGGCGAAGACGGCGCGGTCGTCGGGGGTGCGGTAGACGTGCCAGAGCGGGGTGGGGCGGCCGGCGGCGAGGACCTTGGTCTGGGGCGGCTTCTCGACGTTCATGTACGGCCCCGGATCCGGGCCGTCGATGCCCGCGTACCGCGCGCCGAGGCCGACGCCCATCTCCTCGGCCACCAGGATCAGCTCGCCGGGGCCGCCGAGCGGGCCGGGTCCGGAGCAGGCGACGGCGCTCGCGCGGCCGCCGCTGCGGTCGTCGCCCGCGTACGCCACCCCGGTGAAAAGCCAGCCCACCGGCAGCGGCCACGGCATCCACAGCGGGACATGCGTGCGCCGCGTCACCGCAGCGAGGGCCTCGACGCTGGGCGGGATCACGGGCTGCAGCGGAAACACCGCGCCGTGCACATCGCACTGCCACGTGTCGGCGAAGAGGCCGGGAGCCCTGACCCGGCCACCACACCGCGGGCAACTGGGTTCGCCCCTCATAGGGCTCCACGGTCCTACCCCGGCCCGTCCACGTCAAGGACGATCACCCGTCCGGGCGCCCCGACCAGGGCAAAGTAGATGCGCCTTGCATTAATTAGCACGGCTAACTTAGTATGTGTATAAGCCAACTATCTACGCGCTATCCAGCAGAACGGGAGAAGCACATGGATCCCCTGGACGCGGGAGCCGGCAGCATCCTGCGGCAGCCCAAGGCGGTCTGGGCCACGGCCGGCGCCTCCGTCGTCGCCTTCATGGGCATCGGGCTGGTCGACCCGATCCTGCCGTCGATCGCGCAGGGCCTCGACGCCACACCCAGTCAGGTGTCCCTGCTTTTCACCTCGTACTTCCTGATCACCGCGGTCGCGATGCTGCTGACCGGCTTCGTCTCCAGCCGTATCGGCGGCAAGAAGACGCTGCTGCTCGGCCTCGCCTTCGTGGTCGTCTTCGCCGGTCTCGCCGGCACCTCGGACACGGTCGGCCAGCTGGTCGGCTTCCGGGCGGGCTGGGGCCTCGGCAACGCGCTGTTCGTCTCCACCGCGCTCGCGGTCATCGTCGGCGCCGCGGCCGGCGGCAGCGCGGCGGCGATCCTGCTCTACGAGTCCGCGCTCGGCCTCGGCATGGCCTGCGGCCCGCTGCTCGGCGCGGTCCTCGGCAACATCAGCTGGCGCTACCCCTTCTTCGGCACCGCCACGCTGATGGCGATCGGCTTCCTGTGCATCACGGTGTTCCTGAAGGAGCAGCCGAAGCCGGCCCGCAAGACCTCGATCCTGGACCCGCTCAAGGCGCTCGGCCACGGCGGTCTGGCCTCGGCGGCGGTCTCGGCGTTCTTCTACAACTACACGTTCTTCACGGTGCTGGCCTTCACGCCGTTCGTGCTGGACATGACCCCGTACCGCTCCGGCGCGGTGTTCTTCGCCTGGGGCGTGCTGCTCGCGGTCTTCTCGGTGCTCGTCGCCCCCCGCATGCAGGAGCGGTTCGGCTCGCTGAAGGTGCTCGGCGGCTCGCTGGTGCTGCTCGCGGCCGACGTCCTGGTGCTCGGCTACGGCGGCCACACCGCCGCGATCGTCTGCACCATCCTGTCCGGCGCGTTCATCGGCGTGAACAACACCGTCTACACCGAGCTGGCGCTCGGCGTCTCGGACGCGCCGCGCCCGGTGGCGAGCGCGGGCTACAACTTCGTCCGCTGGTTCGCGGCGGCGGCCGCGCCCTACTTCGCGCCGAAGATCGAGGAGTGGACCGACATCCACATCCCGTTCGTGGTGGCCGCGGTCACCGCGCTGCTGGGCGCCGTGGTGGTCGTCGTACGGCGCCGCGCCCTCGCCCACGAGGCGGCGGAGCTGGCACCCCGGCACGCCACCGAGGACGGCGTCACGGTCTTCGCCAACTGACGCGTGGCGCGGTGAGCTTGCTCACTCAAGCGGTACGGACCTGCGGACGGGATCCCGCAGGTCCGTTCCGTGTGCCAGCCACCGCTCCTGGAGGGCCTGGGCGCCCTGCACGCGCTTGAAGGCGGCCTCGTTCGGGGTCATCGGGAGCAGCGGCAGGAACCGTACGGGCTCCAGCGGCTCGTCCAGCTCCAGGTCCTCGACCAGACCGCCGCCCTCGCCCACCAGGACCGAGGTGAAGGGGGCGCCGGGCCACAGCGGATCGCCCACGTCCAGGGCGGCGCCGGGCGTCACGATCAGCCCCTCGACCTGCGGGGAGGCGGCGAGCACGGCGAGCGGGCGGAGCACCTTGTCGGTGTCGGCGAGGCCCGCGCGCACGGACAGGACCAGTTCGGCGCGGGGTCCCCTGAGGGGGTCGGCGACCAGCGCGGTGGGATCGCTCATGGGGTGCGCGGACATGCCGAGGGTCGCGTAGCGGACGACGTCCCCCTCGGTGAAGCGGAGCACCTCGATGCGGTCCGTGCCGAGGAAGGTGACGGCCGCGCGCGCGTCCGGGGCGCCCAGCGCGGTGGTCAACCGTGCCTCGACCAGAGGAAGAACATCAACCATGCGGTGAGCATAGAACTCGTCACCGACGGGCAAAGCGGCACCTTGACAGCGAGGGCGGCTGGTACTCTGAGCCGGTGGTTCGGGGCGGCGCGCCAAGCGTGCTGTCAAGCCCCGGAACCCTGGGAACTCCCTTACGAGGGACCGGCCGGAGGAGGTGGGGCTGTCATGGATCGAAGTCGACCTGGTAGTACCACTCGCTCTTCCGCCCGCTGAATGTAGTCACTGGCTGTCGTAGCCACTGACCGGTTTCCGTTCTGGCCGGCTACCGCCTTCCCGTGCGCGTCACTGTTCGGAAGAGCACTTCGTCTCGCTTTGCCTGATCTGCATCAGTTCTGCATCAGCAGCGAAATCGCCACCGCGACGGTGCGGTGCTCCCCGCTTTGTGGACGAGCCAAACGTCCTTCCCCCGCCCCGGCCGGGGAAATTTCCGGAGGACGTCCTCATTCCGGGTAGTTCCACCCGTCTTCGGCGGTCTTTCGTTGCCTGTCGCGAAGGAGCCTGCCCATGTCGATGATCCGCGACCTGCGCGCCGTGGTCCGTCCGCCCCGCGTCTCGCTGCGCAAGGCCACGAGCACGCCGTCCGCGCCGTACGACACCACGCGCGACCCCGCCACCCCCTCCGCCGTGGTCGACTGCGCCGTCTACCGCGACGGGCGGCGCCTCACGAGCGCCAAGCCGCTGACCCCGCAGGAGGCGATGCGTCTGGTACGGCGCGACGGCGGCTTCGTCTGGATCGGGCTGCACGAGCCGACGGAGGCCGAATTCGCCGGTATCGCGGGCGAGTTCGGGCTGCACCCGCTGGCCGTCGAGGACGCGGTGCAGGCACACCAGCGGCCGAAACTGGAGCGGTACGACGACTCGCTGTTCACCGTCTTCAAGACCATCCACTACGTCGAGCACGACCAGCTGACCGCGAACAGCGAGGTGGTGGAGACCGGCGAGGTGATGTGCTTCACCGGCCGGGACTTCTTCATCACCGTGCGGCACGGCGGCCAGGGCTCGCTGCGGGCGCTGCGGCACCGGCTCCAGGACGACCCGGAGCTGCTGGCCAAGGGCCCCTCGGCGGTGCTGCACGCGATCGCGGACCATGTGGTGGACGGGTACATCGCGGTGGCCGACGCGGTGCAGGACGACATCGACGAGGTGGAGACCGAGGTCTTCTCGCCCGGCCGGGGCGGGGTCTCGCGCGGTGTGGACTCCGCGCGGATCTACCAACTCAAGCGCGAGGTCATGGAGTTCAAGCGGGCGGTGGCGCCGCTGCTGCGGCCCATGCAGCTGCTCAGCGAGCGGCCGATGCGGCTGATCGACCCGGACATCCAGAAGTACTTCCGGGACGTCGCCGACCACGTCGCCCGCGTGCACGAGCAGGTCGTCGGCTTCGACGAGCTGCTCAACTCCATCCTCCAGGCCAACCTGGCGCAGGCGTCCGTGGCGCAGAACGAGGACATGCGGAAGATCACCGCGTGGGCCGCGATCATCGCGGTGCCGACGATGGTGACCGGTGTGTACGGGATGAACTTCGAGCACATGCCGGAACTGCACTGGAAGTACGGCTACCCCATGGTGCTGTCCTTCACGGTCGCCGTGTGTGTCGGCATCCACCGGGTGCTGAAGCGCAACGGGTGGCTGTGAGCGGCGTGGATAGGGTGGACGCATGACTGGCGAGCTGCTCGAGAGGGCTCTCATCGAGGAGGCCGCGAAGAAGTCCGGCCTGCTGTGGGTGCGCGGCGCGGACGCGTCCGCCGCGCGTGCCGTGTGGCATGTGTGGCACGAGGGCGCGGTGTGCCTGGTCGGCGACGGGCCCGGCGAGCAGCCGCTCACCGGGCTGGCCGACGGGGGCACCGCCGAGGTGACCGTGCGCAGCAAGGACAAGGGGGGCCGGCTGGTCTCCTTCACGGCCGCGGTGAGCGAGCCGGCGGCCGGTACGCCCGAGTGGGAAGCGGCGGTCGCCGAGCTGAAGGGCAAGCGGCTGAACGCCCCCGACGCCGAGCGGATGACGGAGCGCTGGGCGCGCGAGTGCCGGGTACTGCGGCTGACGCCGGCGGGTGCGGTGGCCGCGCTGCCCGACGGGAACCTGGCGCGGAGACCGGTCCCGACCCCGGCGACCACCCGCCGCCCGGTCCCGGCCGCCCTCCCCAAGCTCCTCGCCAGACGCCGCAAGGGCCGGTGACACCCAGCGCGCCGGCACGAGCCGGTGCCGGGGTGACCCGGTACCGGTGCCGATGTGAGTTGCGGTGCCGGTGTGCGTTCCGGTGCCCGTGGTCAGGTGTCGGCCCCGCTACGACGCCGGCAGTTGCCGGCCGTAGTCCACCGTCTCGGAGTCCGCGGGCTCGGTGACGGTGAAGTTCTCGCCCCAGCCGGAGAAGCGGAGCGTGCCCGCGTTGCCCGCGCGGGTGAGGGCCAGGGGGTAGGGGGTGCCCTTGAGGGAGACGTCGAGGGTGCCGCCCGAACCGTGGTCGCCGGTGATCCGGACCGTCGGGGTACCCGCCTCGGTGTGCCGGCCGTCGGTCGCCAGCGAGCCGTGCAGTGTCAGCAGACCCGAGAGGAGGACGTCCTTGTCCGTGAAGCCGCTGAACTTCTTGTACGCGGGGTCCTGCTGCGGGACCTTCACGTACTTGCCGTCGAGCTTGGCCGCCACCCCGCCGTCGCTCCCGTCGCCCTTGCCGTCCGCCTGCGACCAGAAGGCCGCGTCGGCCTTCAGGTACAGCTGGGTGCCGACCCGCAGCAGCTTGAACGTATCGGCGCCGGAGGTCACCGAGCCGGTGCCGCCGTCGTCCTTGAGCCGCATGTCGAGCCGGTACGTGACACCGCTGGTCACCACGGTGCCGGAGAGCCGGACCGCCGAAGCCGCCTGCGCCGCCGACCGCGTCCGCGCCTGGATCCGGTCGGCGGACAGCTTGCCGACCCCGTTCGTGCCCGCGTCCGGATCGCCGCCGCATCCGCTCAGCACCGCCGCGCCCGTCACGGCCAGCGCGCACAGCGCGGTCACCGGGCGGCTACGGCCGGGGGGAATCGCAGTCACGGGTGAGCTCGCCTTTCCGACGGTTCCTGCAGCGGCGTACCGCAGCGTACCGGTGCCACGGGCGCCCGGCGGAGCCAGTCCGTCCGGACCCCCCACCAGGGCGTATCCGGTCGGTACGGGCTAGCCTGAAGCGCAACCGTGCGGGCAAATCCGAGCAATTCACCGACAAAAGCAATCCCTGTCGTACACCACTTCGCCCAGTCCCCCGATGTAAACCTCGTCGCACACATCGTCCGCACGTTCCCTGACAAGGAAGCAGAACCATGGCAGCCGGAGCCCCCCGGATCTTCGTCTCGCACCTCGCCGGGGTCCCCGTCTTCGATCCCAACGGCGACCAGGTGGGCCGCGTACGCGACCTCGTCGTGATGCTGCGCGTGGGCAGGAGACCCCCGCGCGTGCTCGGCCTCGTCGTCGAACTGTCCACCCGGCGCCGCATCTTCCTGCCCATGACCCGGATCAGCGGCATCGAGTCCGGGCAGGTCATCAGCACCGGCGTCATGAACGTCCGCCGCTTCGAGCAGCGGCCCACCGAGCGCCTGGTCTTCGGCGAACTGCTGGACCGGCGGGTCACCCTGGTGGAGACCGGCGAGGAGGCCACCGTCCTCGACATGTCCGTGCAGCAGCTGCCCGCCCGCCGGGACTGGGAGATCGACCGCGTCTTCGTGCGCAAGGGCAGGAAGGGCAGCGCGTTCCGCCGGGTCAAGGGCGAGACGCTGACCGTGGACTGGTCCGCCGTCTCCGGGTTCTCCCTGGAGGAGAACGGGCAGGGCGCCGAGAACCTGCTCGCCACCTTCGAGCAGCTGCGCCCCGCCGATCTCGCCAATGTGCTGCACCACCTCTCCCCCAAGCGGCGCGCCGAGGTCGCCGCAGCCCTGGACGACGACCGGCTCGCCGACGTCCTGGAGGAGCTGCCGGAGGACGACCAGATCGAGATCCTCGGCAAGCTCCAGGAGGAGCGCGCGGCCGACGTCCTGGAGGCCATGGACCCGGACGACGCGGCCGACCTGCTCTCCGAGCTGCCGGAGGAGGACAAGGAGCGGCTGCTGAGCCTGATGCAGCCCGGCGACGCGGCCGACATGCGGCGCCTGATGTCGTACGAGGAGCACACCGCCGGCGGTCTGATGACCACCGAGCCGATCGTGCTGCGCCCGGACGCCACCGTCGCCGACGCGCTCGCCCGCGTCCGCAACCCCGACCTCTCCCCCGCGCTCGCCGCCCAGGTCTACGTCTGCCGGCCGCCGGACGAGACGCCGACCGGCAAGTACCTGGGCACCGCCCATTTCCAGCGGCTGCTGCGCGACCCCCCGTACACCCTGGTCAGTTCGCTCCTGGACGACGATCTCCAGCCGCTGTCCCCGGACGCCTCGCTGCCGGTGATCGCCGGGTTCTTCGCCACCTACGACATGGTGGCCGCGCCCGTGGTGGACGAGGCCGGGTCGCTGCTGGGCGCGGTGACCGTCGACGACGTACTGGACCACATGCTGCCCGAGGACTGGCGCGAGACCGAGTTCCACCTGGCGGAGAGCCCCGCGGACGACAAGGAGGCCGGCGATGCCCGCTGAGCGCGACAGCGTGCGCGAGCGCACGCCCGCCGGTGCCACGGCCGCCGGCCGCCCGCGCACGCCCCGGCTCGACCAGCCGAGGCCGCCCCGGCGCCGCTTCCTGCCCGAGTGGGACCCGGAGGCCTTCGGCCGGCTGTCGGAGCGCATCGCCCGGTTCCTCGGCACCGGACGCTTCATCGTCTGGATGACGATCGTCATCATCGTCTGGGTGGTGTGGAACGTGAGCGTGCCCCGCCATCTGCGGTTCGACGAGTACCCGTTCATCTTCCTGACCCTGGCCCTGTCCCTCCAGGCGTCCTACGCCGCCCCGCTGATCCTGCTCGCGCAGAACCGGCAGGACGACCGCGACCGGGTCAACCTGGAGCAGGACCGCAAGCAGAACGAGCGGTCCATCGCGGACACCGAGTACCTGACACGGGAGATCGCCGCGCTGCGCATGGGCCTCGGCGAGGTCGCCACCCGCGACTGGATCCGGGCCGAGTTGCAGGACATGCTCAAGGAGATGGAGGAACGGATCGGCCACGGCGGCCCGGTCGTATTCCCGGCGGAACGGACGGAACGCCCGCCGGGACGTGACGCAGACGACCGCTGAGGGGCTACCCGGAGGGCCCTCGGCGCGCCGTACCATCGTCCTTATGGCTACGGAAGACGCGGTGCGCGAGGCACTGGCGACGGTGAACGACCCCGAGATCAACCGCCCCATCACCGAGCTGGGGATGGTCAAATCGGTGGAGATCGGGGAGGACGGCGCGGTCGCGGTCACCGTGTACCTGACGGTCTCCGGCTGTCCCATGCGCGACACCATCACCCAGCGGGTCACCGAGGCGGTCTCGCGTGTCGAGGGCGTCACCCGCGTGGACGTCACGCTCGACGTGATGAGCGACGAGCAGCGCAGGGAGCTGGCGGCGGCCCTGCGGGACGGTCAGGCCGAGCGCGAGGTGCCGTTCGCCAAGCCGGGCAACCTCACCCGTGTCTACGCGGTCGCCTCCGGCAAGGGCGGCGTCGGCAAGTCCTCGGTCACGGTGAACCTCGCCGCCGCGATGGCGGCCGACGGCCTCAAGGTGGGCGTGGTGGACGCCGACATCTACGGCCACTCGGTGCCGCGCATGCTGGGCGCGCAGGGCCGTCCCACCCAGGTCGAGAACATGATCATGCCGCCGTCGGCGAACGGCGTGAAGGTCATCTCGATCGGCATGTTCACGCCGGGCAACGCGCCGGTCGTCTGGCGCGGCCCGATGCTGCACCGCGCGCTCCAGCAGTTCCTGGCCGACGTGTACTGGGGCGACCTGGACGTCCTGCTGCTCGACCTGCCGCCCGGCACCGGCGACATCGCGATCTCCGTGGCCCAGCTGGTCCCGAACGCCGAGATCCTGGTCGTCACGACCCCGCAGCAGGCGGCCGCCGAGGTGGCCGAGCGCGCGGGTTCCATCGCGGTGCAGACCCACCAGAAGATCGTCGGCGTGGTCGAGAACATGTCCGGGCTGCCCTGCCCGCACTGCGGCGAGATGGTCGACGTCTTCGGCACGGGCGGCGGCCAGCTGGTCGCCGACGGCCTCACCCGTACGACGGGCACGAGCGTCCCGGTCCTCGGCTCCATCCCCATCGACGTCCGGCTGCGCGAGGGCGGCGACGAGGGCAAGCCGGTCGTGCTGACCGACCCCGATTCCCCGGCGGGCGCCGCCCTGCGCTCCATCGCGGGCAAACTGGGCGGCCGCCAGCGGGGCCTGTCGGGCATGTCGCTGGGCCTGACGCCGAAGAACAAGTTCTGAGCTTCGCGCACAGGAGAACGGCGCAGGAATACGGCACAGGGAAAGGGGCGCCGAAAACCACCGGCGCCCCTTTGTCATACGTACGCGGATCTCATACGTACCTCATACGTACGCGGAAATGTCCTGCACCACCGCGAATCCCAGCCCGTACGCGCTCATCCCCCGCCCGTACGCCCCGAGATGCACCCCCGCCTCCGTGGTCCCGGCGAGCACCCAGCCGAACTCCGACTCCCGGTAATGGAAGGACGCGGCCACCCCGTCCACCGGCAGCGAGAGTCTGGACCACTCCGGCCCGTCGAGATCGTCGGCCAGTTCCCACGCCGCCTCGGTCTGCTGCGCCAGCCAGTCGTCCCGCAGCGCGTGATCCATCTGCCCCGGCCAGGTGAAGGACAGCAGCCCGACGCCCGCGAGCCACGCCGCCGACGACACCGACGTCGCCTCCAGCATCCCCGAGCCGTCGGCCACCCGCCGGGACGGATGCGCCGCGACGGTCACCACGGCCGTGAACTTCTCCCTGGGCTCGGCGGAAACGCCGTCATGCAGCACGGACGGCGTGTCGCCGTGCCCGATCGATCCGTGCTCCACGGCCCCGTCGGCGGCCATGCCGACCTGCATCAGCCAGCGCGGCCCCGTGAACGCCTCGTCGAGCCCGTACCAGGGGAAGGGCGCCCGCAGGTAACCGTCGACCGTGCCGCGGTCGGCGGCGAGACCCTGTCCGCCCTCCGTGGCCGGCGCCGTCGCGCCCACCCGACTCGTCGTCTCCATCTGCCCGGACGCCTCCTCGCGCTCGTCGGACCGAAGCGACGGCCCGCCCCCCTTCGGGCGTACTCGTCCGGTCCGCACAACAACTCGGCAGCATATCCACACCGCTGAGAGCCGCCGGGCAGGCACTGGATCATCGGGTCCCTCGAACGGCCTGTTCACGCCGTTCGAGGCGGGCGCGCGCTATGACGCGCGTCACGTACGCGTGTCGGAGCGTCCGGCGGGGCGGGTGTGGCTCAGGTGGCGTCGAAGTCGAACGGCGGCCGGTCGTCCTTCCCGGACTCCTCCGGCTTCTTGGTCATGTCGATCTTCCCGCCGGTGGACGGCGTGGACGGCGAGGAGCCGGAGGAGGCGGCCGGGGAACCGGTGTCACGGCCGTTCACCGCGTCGGTGAGCTCGGCCATCTCCTTCTTCAGGTCGAAGCCGTTGCGGATCTCCTGGAGACCCAGATCGTCGCCGCTGAGCTGCTTGCGCAGGAACGTCTTCGGGTTCAGGTCCTCGAAGTCGAAGTCCTTGAACTCGGGCCCCAGCTCGCTGCGGATGTCCTGCTTCGCGCTCTCCGAGAACTCGCGGATCTTCCGGATCGTCCGGGTGACATCCTGGATGACCTTGGGGAGCTTGTCCGGACCGAACACGAGCACCGCGATGACGATGATCGTCAGTAGCTCCATTGGCCCTATGTCATTGAACACCTGACGCTCCTTGCGATGTCCTCGGTCGCTCAACGGTACCCGGCGTTCTGGTCCGACCGGTACCGTCCCGAGGTGAGACTTGTGTCAGTTCTGCTCCGCGGCGCCCAGGACGAGTGAGACGTCCCGCCGGGCCCCGCCGCGTTCGACCGTCAGGCGCAGCCGGTCGCCGGGCTGGTGGGCGCGGATCCTGACGATCAGCTCCGCCGCGGTGTGCACCCGCTCGCCGTCCACCCCGGTGATCACATCGCCCGGCTTGAGCCCGGCCCGCTCGGCCGGACCGCCCCGGACGACGGCGGGACCGCCGTTCGGGGCCCGGCTGTCGACGCGGGCGCCGTCGCCGGTGTAGCCCATGTCGAGGTCGACGCCGATGACGGGGTGGGTGGCATGGCCGTCGTCGATCAGTTCCTCGGCGACGCGCTTGGCCTGGTTGACCGGTATGGCGAAGCCCAGGCCGATGGAGCCGGCCTGGCCGCTCCCGGTCTCGGAGCCGTTGTCGGCGGAGCGGATGGCGGAGTTGATGCCGATGACATGGGCTCGGGAGTCGAGCAGCGGCCCGCCGGAGTTGCCGGGATTGATCGGCGCGTCGGTCTGCAGTGCGTCCACGTACGACACATCGCTGCCGTCGCTCTCCTCGCCGCCCGCGGTGATGGGCCGCTCCTTGGCGCTGATGATGCCCGCGGTGACGGTGTTGGCCAGGTCGAAGGGGGCGCCGATGGCGACGACGGGGTCGCCGACCCGGACGTCGTCGGAGTTGCCGAGGGCCAGCGGGGTGAGCCCGTGCACGCCGCTGACCTGCACCACGGCGAGGTCGTAGCCGCTGTCCCGGCCGACGATGGTGGCCTTGACGGAGGTTCCGTCACTGAAGGTCGCGGATATGTGGCCGCCGGACGCGGCGGGCGCGACGACGTGGTTGTTGGTGAGGATGTGCCCGCGGTCGTCCAGTACGAAGCCGGTACCGGTGTCCTCCTCGTCGGTGCCGGCGACATGCAGGGTGACGACGCTGGGCAGGGCGCGGGCGGCGATCCCGGCCACGCTGTCCGGCGCCCGCCCGGCGGGCACGCTCCCCGCCTGCGGCAGCCGTACGTCACCGCCGAACCCCTCGCGCTCGGCATAGCCGCCGGCGAGCCCGCCGACCGCGGCCGCGACCAGGGCGACGACGAGCGTCCATCCGACCATGCCGCGCCGCCGACCGGTCCCTCCCCCACGCACTGACACGGCACCGGGCTGCTGGAGCGGTCCCGCGGCCCAGGGGTCGTAGCGCCGCCAGGGGTCGGCCGGGGGCTGATGCGGGGGAAGGGGCGCGGGTGCGGGCGCCGGGGGCGCGGACGGGGGCACCGAGGGCGCGAGCGCGGGGGGTACGACGGGTCCGGGGGCGGAGGCGGGCGCGGCTACGGGCGCGGGTGCGGCGGGCGCGGGTATCGGCGCGGCTGCGGGCGCGGGTATCGGTGCATGGGCCGCGGGGGTGGCGGGTGCGGGTATCGGCGCGGCTGCGGGCACGGCCGGCGCGGTTGCGGCGGGCGCGGGTATGGGCGGGTGGGCCGCGGGCACGGCGGGTGCGGGCATCGGTGCCGGGGCTGGTGGCGCGGGTGCCGTCGGTTCCGGGACGACGCCCGCCGGTCCGGCACCCGGCTGTGCCGCGGCAGCCCCCTGTGCCGGTGTCGCCGCCGGGTGCTGGACCGGTGGGGCGGGGGCCCAGGGGCCCGGTTCGCCGTAGGGCGGGGTGCTGTAGGGATCCGGTTCGTGCAACGGCGTGGGACGCTCCGGCCTGGCCAGTTCGAAGTCGCCGTCCGGCATCGGCTCGGCCCCCGCCGCCGACTCCGGCTCCGCCCCCGGCGGAACGCGGTTCCCCTCGTTCATGCTCTCCCCAAGCTGACCGGGGCCCCGCGCTCGGGCGGCGGCCCCGGAACATCGACTACGTGCCCGGATTCAACCAGGTCGCGGGCCGTGGCGCAGAGCGGGCCGACGCGCCCGGCTCAGGGCGTCGGACCGGGCGTGACCGGAGCCGCCAGCGGTGACGCCAGCGGGGCCGCGGACGCGGCGGAACGCAGGGGGTCGCGCGGGGCCGGCTGCGGACCGGTGCCGGTCAGCATGCCGGGAACCATGGGCGCCGTGGACCACTTGCTCAGCGGCAGGTCCATGGCCTTGTCCAGCGGGCGTATCAGCGGGGTGACGGCGTTGATGCCCGCCATCAGCGGGCCCGCCGCCCGGCCGCCGGTGCCCTGGAACTGCCCGGCCGCGGTATCCGGCGCGCCCGGCACCAGCGGCGCGGCCACGGCGGACGGCGGCGGTGTCGTACGCCCGAGCGGCGCCCCGCCGCCCTGGGCCGCCTGCGGGCCCTGACGGCGGCGCTGGGCGTCGGCGGACGTCGTCGCGCCCGCGCCGCCGGTGCCCGTGGTGCGGGCCGGGATCACATTGCTGCCGGTGCCGCGGGCGTCCGCGGCCGGGTAGCCGGGGATGGCGGTGGTCACGCCGCCGAGGGCGACCGCGGCCAGCGACACCGCTCCGGCGGCGGCGAAGGCGAAGCGCAGCCCGCGGGAGGCGGAGCGGCCGTCGTCCGCGCGGCCGACGGGATGGATGCGGAAGCCGCCCTCGCCGAGGGGGCCGCCCGGTGCGCCGAATCCGTTCTCCCCGCCGAAACGGGGCTCCCGGTGGAAGCCGCTCCGCTCGGGGCCGGGGCCCTGTCCGCGCGCCGGGACATAGCCGAAGGAGAAGCCCCGGCGCATGCCGAAGGCGTCCGGGTCGCCGGGGGTCCGGGGCTCGGGGCCGGGCCCGAGCAGGCCGCCGGGCTCGCCGTCGCCGCCGGGCAGGCCCTGGAGGCGGGCCAGCAGGCTCGCGGAGGGCGGGGGCGGGGCCGCGGTCGCGAACACGCTTTTCAGCGCGCGCTGGGCGTCCGCCTCCGCCTTGCAGCGGGCGCAGGTGGCCAGGTGGGCGAGGACGCGTTCGCGCGTGTCATGGCCGAGCTCTCCGTCCACCAGGGCGGAGAGCCGGTCTCCCAGATGCTGCTCGGCGAGGTGTGCCTCGGCCGGTTTCTGCCGTGATCCGCTCACGCCGTCGCGCCCCCTCCCCCCAGTGCGGGGACCCGTGCCATGAACGAGCGCCGCTCGGCCGCGCGGGCCTCCGGGGAGCGGTGCGCGAGGGCCTTGCGGAGCTGGGAGCGGCCGCGGTGGATACGGGAGCGGACGGTGCCGAGCTTCACGCCGAGGGTCGCGGCGATCTCCTCGTACGACAGCCCCTCGATGTCGCACAGGACGACGGCGGCGCGGAACTCGGGCGCGAGGGTGTCCAGGGCCTGCTGGACGTCGGCGTCGAAGTGCGCGTCGTTGAACAGCTGTTGCGGGGTGGGTTCGCGGCTGGCCAGGCGCTCGGCCGCGTCCTCGCCGAGGGCGTCGAAGCGGATGCGCTGCTTGCGCCGGACCAGGTCCAGGAACAGGTTCGTGGTGATGCGGTGCAGCCAGCCCTCGAAGGTGCCCGGCGAGTATGTCGACAGGGAGCGGAAGACGCGGACGAAGACTTCCTGGGTGAGGTCCTCGGCGTCGTGCTGGTTGCCGGTGAGGCGGTAGGCCAGGCGGTAGACGCGGGCGCTGTGGGTGCTGACGATCTCGTCCCAGGTGGGCGGAGTCCACGCCTGCCCGTCCGCGTCACTGGTGAAGGTCGCGGTCTGGGTGTCGCGCACGGCGGAGCCGGTGGCGTGGCTGTCAGCAGCGGTGTCGGTCACGGATTTCGGCCTGCCCGCCGATCCGAGGAAGCGCCGTAGCACTCCGCCCCGGTCCTCGGGCGTGGCCGCACCTCCCCTGTCGGCTCTGGTGGTGTCCAGTGGAGCCCCTACCATAGCCACCTCGCCCGTTAGCTCCGGATAAGCGTTTTTACGAGAATTTGATACTTGCTGGCGCGGCTCGTGCCGCTGCGTCAGCACTTGTGCGGTGCCCTGCTCCACCTCTCGCCCCCCGAAGCGTCCCCACCCCTGTCTCTTCCCTCTAAACGCCCGGTCCCATCTGCGGGTTCCCGACGCCAACGGATACAGTCACGCCGAGGCATCCATGGGGACGACAGGAGAGGGTCATTACCGGCAACCGGCAGACGAGCTCGGCTTTCGCCGACGCCTTTGCCGCCGAGGACGAAGCACTGCTGTGGGCCCGCGACCGCGCCCTCGACGCAGGACTGCGCTCGGTGTCGCCCGGCACGGGTTCCGCGCTGCGCCTGCTCGCCGCCTCCGTGGACGCGAAGGCGGTCGCGGAGATCGGCACGGGCTGCGGGGTGTCCGGAATCCATCTGCTGCACGGCATGCGCCCGGACGGGGTGCTGACCACGGTCGATCCGGAGCCGGAGCACCAGCAGTTCGCCCGGCAGGCGTTCCGCGCCTGCGGCTTCGCCAGCAACCGCGCCCGCTTCATCCCCGGCCGCGCCCTGGAGGTGCTGCCCCGGCTCGCGGACGCGGGCTACGACCTCGTGTTCTGCGACGGGGACCGGCACGAGTACCCGGAGTACCTCGCCGAGTCGCTGCGGCTGCTGCGCGCCGGCGGCCTGGTGGTCTTCGAGGGGGTGTTCGCGAGCGGCCGTACCGTCGGCTCGGGACCGCAGCCCTCGGAGGTGCTGCGGCTGCGCGAGCTGCTGCGCACGGTGCGCGAGAGCCAGGAGCTGGTCTCCTCGCTGCTGCCGGTCGGCGACGGGCTGCTGTGCGCCGTCAAGCGGTGACGGCGCGGCACCGGCCCCGGCGCGGCGGGCGCACCGGCCCCGGCGGGCGGGTGGGGCCCGGCGGGCGTGCCGGGCCGGGGAACGCGGCTGCCCCGGCACCGCGTACGATGCCGGGGCAGCCGTGAGGACTGACTCGTGCGCGCGTCAGACGACGACCTTCTTGAGCGCGTCGCCGAGCGCCTCGGCCTCGTCAGGGGTCAGCTCGACGACGAGTCGACCGCCGCCTTCGAGCGGAACGCGCATGACGATGCCCCGCCCCTCCTTGGTCACCTCGAGCGGACCATCGCCCGTCCGCGGCTTCATGGCCGCCATGCTCGTTCCCCTTCCTGAAACCAGCTCATCGTCTGCCGAAATGGCACCCGGCGGGCACCCGCGGGACCGAACCGGACACGCGACACCGGCATCGAACACATTGCTTCCAAGCCATTATCCCGCATCTCAGGACCCGATGACCAACATCGGTAGGCATCGCTTGGGCAACGCGCGCGAGCAAAACCACTCAATTCGGGGATGTGGCTGCGATACTGCGCCACCGCACGGACGCCCTCCGGCCATCCGGGGCCCGGTCTTCTTTGACGCAGCTCACACCCGCCGGCGGGCCCTTGGCCGGTGATCTCCGCCATGCTGTGATCGGACAGGGACGTACCGAGCGGTACGCCACCACCGCGAACCGGAGGGGATGCGCCATGGCCGACACCGTGCTCTACGAGGTGAACGACGGGCTCGCGACGATCACGCTGAACCGCCCCGAGGCGATGAACGCGCTGAACGTGGCGGCCAAGGTCGCGCTGCGGGACGTGGCCGGGGAAGCGGCCGGGGACCCGGCCGTACGGGCGATCCTGCTGACCGCCGCCGGGGAGCGGGCGTTCTGTGTGGGCCAGGACCTCAAGGAGCACATCGGGCTGCTGGCGCAGGACCGGGAGACCGGGTCCGGGCAGACGATGAGCACGGTCGGCGAGCACTACAACCCGATCGTGCGGGCGCTGGCGGGGGCGGCGAAGCCGGTGGTCGCCGCGGTGAACGGCGTCGCGGCGGGGGCCGGGTTCGGGTTCGCGCTCGCGGCGGACTACCGGATCGTCGCCGACACCGCGTCCTTCAACACGTCGTTCGTAGGCGTCGCCCTGACCGGGGACTCCGGGATCTCCTGGACCCTGCCGCGGGTGGTCGGGCCGAGCCGCGCGCAGGATCTGCTGCTGTTCCCGCGCAGCATCGGCGCGCAGGACGCGCTGGAGCTGGGGATCGCCAACCGGGTGGTGCCCGCGGCCGAGCTGCGGGCCGAGGCGGAGAAGGTGGCGCGGAAGCTGGCGTCGGGGCCGACGGTCGCCTATGCGGCGATCAAGGAGGCGGTGGCGTTCGGGCTGACGCACACGCTGGCGGAGACGCTGGAGAAGGAGGACGAACTCCAGACGCGCGCCGGGCAGTCCGAGGACCACGCGATCGCGGTGCAGGCGTTCGTGAACAAGGAGAAGCCCAAGTACTTGGGGCGGTGACGCGTGGTGGGCAGCCGCGGATGCCTCGTGGCTTGCCGCGCAGTTCCCCGCGCCCCTTCGGGGCGCTAACGAGCCACGCACGTCTCCAGGTGGTCGTTCACCAGACCGCACGCCTGCATCAGTGCGTACGCCGTCGTCGGGCCGACGAATTTCAGGCCCCGCTTCTTCAACTCCTTGGACAGGGCCGTGGATTGCGGGGTGACCGCCGGGACGTCGGCCAGGGTCTTCGGGGCCGGGCGCCCGGCCGGGTCGGGGGCGTGGGACCAGATCAGCTCGTCCAGCTCGCCGGGGGCCCAGCCGGCGAGGACGCGGGCGTTGGCGAGGGTGGCGTCGATCTTGGCGCGGTTGCGGATGATGCCCGGATCGGCCAGCAGGCGCTCGCGGTCGTCGTCGGTGAAGGCGGCGACCTTCTCGATGGAGAAGCCCGCGAAGGCGGCGCGGAAGCCCGGCCGGCGGCGCAGGATGGTGATCCAGGACAGGCCCGACTGGAACGCCTCCAGGCTGAGCCGCTCGAAGAGGGCGCCGTCGCCGTGGACCGGGCGGCCCCACTCCTCATCGTGGTACGACACGTAGTCGTCGGTGGACAGGGCCCAGGGGCAGCGCGGCGCGCCGTCCGGGCCCGCGATGACGGCGGTCACTGCTGGTCCTCCGGGTGCCGGGAGGTGTCCGGGGTGGGGCGCTCGGCGGCGGCGCGCGCCCCGGCCAGCGCGGACTCCAGGCCCGCGATCCGGGCGTCGCGCTCGGCGAGTTCGGCGCCGAGGCGGCCGAGGGCGTCGTCCACGTCGGACATGCGGTAGCCGCGCACGGCGAGCGGGAAGCGCAGGCTCTCGACGTCCTCGCGGCCCACCGGCCGGTCGTCCGGCAGCGGGTCCTGGAGCCGCTCGGGCGCGGCGTCGGGCAGCGGGCCGCTCTCGCCGCCGCCCACCACGGCGAGGGTCACCGCGGCGACCACGACGGCCAGCGCGATGACCAGGAAGAGGAACATCACCATCGGCTCAGGGCCCCCTGCTCGGGTGCCGGCGCTGTCGCCGGACGCGGAATCTGTCAGCTCCGATCGTGCCATGCGCCTCCGACAGTTAGGGTCACTGGCGGTCGCAGTGCCGGACGCGCGAGGAAGAGGTCACAGCGGATGCTCAGGCTGGGCAGGCGGGAATTCGGACCGCACGATCGGGTGATCATGGCGATCGTGAACCGGACCCCCGACTCCTTCTACGACCGGGGGGCGACGTTCCGCGACGAGCCGGCCCTGGCGCGGGTCGAGCAGGCGGTGGCCGAGGGCGCCGCGATCATCGACATCGGCGGGGTGAAGGCGGGCCCCGGCGAGGAGGTCTCCGCCGAGGAGGAGGCGCGGCGCACGGTCGGCTTCGTGGCGGAGGTGCGGCGCCGGTTCCCGGACGTGGTGATCAGCGTGGACACCTGGCGGGCGGAGGTCGGCGAGGCGGTGTGCGCGGCGGGCGCCGATCTGCTGAACGACGCGTGGGGCGGCGCGGACCCCGCTCTCGCCGAGGTCGCGGCGCGCCACCGGGTGGGCCTGGTGTGCACACACGCGGGCGGCGCCGAGCCGCGCACCCGCCCGCACCGGGTGGAGTACGACGACGTCATGGCGGACGTCCTGGAGGTGACCGTGGGCCTCGCACAGCGCGCGGTGGCGCTCGGGGTGCCGCGCGAGTCGGTGCTGATCGATCCCGGTCACGACTTCGGCAAGAACACCCGGCACAGCCTGGAGGCGACGCGGCGGCTGGACGAGATGGTCGCCGCGGGCTGGCCGGTGCTGGTGTCGCTGTCCAACAAGGACTTCGTCGGGGAGACGCTGGACCGGCCGGTCAAGGAGCGGCTGATCGGCACGCTGGCGACGACGGCGGTGTCCTCCTGGCTCGGGGCGATGGTGTACCGCGTCCACGAGGTCGCCGAGACCCGCCAGGTCCTCGACATGGTGTCGTCCATCGCGGGCCACCGCCCCCCTGCGGTGGCCCGGCGCGGTCTCGCCTGACGGGCGGCTAGCGCGCGGCCTCCTTGGAGACCAGGGCGACCGCCTCTTCCACGTCGTCGGTGACGTGGAAGAGGAGGAGGTCCTTCTCCAGGGCCTTGCCGCTGGCCACCAGGGTGTTCTTGAGCCAGTCGACCAGGCCGCCCCAGTAGGCGCTGCCGAAGAGGACGATCGGGAAGCGGGTGACCTTCTGGGTCTGCACCAGGGTCAGCGCCTCGAACAGCTCGTCCAGGGTGCCGAGGCCGCCGGGCAGCACCACGAACCCCTGGGCGTACTTCACGAACATCATCTTGCGGACGAAGAAGTAGCGGAAGTTCAGCCCGATGTCGACGTAGGGGTTCAGCCCCTGCTCGAAGGGCAGCTCGATGCCGAGCCCGACCGAGACGCCGCCCGCCTCGCACGCGCCCTTGTTCGCGGCCTCCATCGCGCCGGGGCCGCCGCCGGTGATCACCGCCCAGCCGGCCTCGACCAGACCGCGGCCGAGCCGCACCCCCGCCTCGTACTCCGGCGAGTCCGCGGGCGTGCGGGCCGAGCCGAACACGCTGATCGCGGGCGGGAGTTCGGCCAGCGTGCCGAAGCCCTCGATGAACTCCGACTGGATGCGCAGCACCCGCCAGGGATCGGTGTGGACCCAGTCGGAGGGGCCGCCCGCGTCCAGCAGCCGCTGGTCGGTCGTGCTCGGCGTCACCTGGCCCCGCCGCCGCAGGACCGGCCCGAGCCGCTGCTCGTCCGGCGGCTGCTTCTTCCCCTCGGGGTTCCCGGTAGGCATGTGCGCTCCCTCCGCTTGCCGGTGGTTCGTTCTCAGCCTAGGTCTACGCGGGTTACGCAGGGGGGACATACGCATGTCCGCCGGGCGTGCGCCGCGCGCGGCGGGCTCAGGCGGTGAGCCAGCCGCGCAGCCGCTCCTCGGCCTTGAGGATCTTGGCCGTCTCCACCCGCTCGTCCCGCTTGTGCGCCAGGTGCGGGTTGCCAGGGCCGTAGTTGACCGCGGGGATGCCGAGCGCGGCGAAGCGGGAGACGTCCGTCCAGCCGTACTTGGGGCGCGCGGTGCCGCCGACCGCCTCGATGAAGGCGGCCGCGGCCGGGTGGGAGAGGCCGGGCAGCGCGCCGCCGCTGTGGTCGTCGACCACGAACTCGGCGACCCCGCAGTCCGCGAACACCTCGCGGACGTGCGCGATCGCCTCCTCCTCGGTGCGGTCGGGGGCGTAGCGGAAGTTGACGGCGACCACGCACGCGTCGGGGATGACGTTGCCCGCGACCCCGCCCTCGATGCGCACGGCGTTCAGGCCCTCGCGGTACTCCAGGCCGTCGATCACCGGGTAGCGGGGCTCGTAGGCCGCGAGGCGGGCCAGGATCGGCGCGGCCGCGTGGATGGCGTTGGCGCCCATCCAGGAGCGCGCCGAGTGCGCCCGCTCGCCCTCGGTGCGCAGCAGCATCCGCAGGGTGCCCTGGCAGCCGCCCTCGACCTCGCCGTCGGAGGGCTCCAGGAGCACCGCGAAGTCGCCGGCCAGCCACTCCGGGTGGGCCTCGGCGACATGGCGCAGGCCGTTGAGGTGGGCGGCGACCTCCTCGTTGTCGTAGAACACGAAGGTCAGGTCGCGGTTGGGGGCGGGCACGGTGGCGGCGATGCGCAGCTGGACCGCCACGCCCGACTTCATGTCGCAGGTGCCGCAGCCCCACAGCACGCCGTCCTCGTCCAGGCGCGAGGGCACGTTGTCCGCGATCGGCACGGTGTCGATGTGCCCGGCCAGCACGACCCGCTCGGCGCGGCCCAGGTCCGTGCGGGCGATCACGTTGTTGCCGTAGCGGTCCACCGTCAGGTGCGGCAGGGCGCGCAGCGCGGTCTCGATCGCGTCGGCGAGCGGCTTCTCGGTGCCGCTCTCGGAGGCGAAGTCCACGAGCCGCGCGGTGAGCGTGGCGGCGTCCAGCGTGAGGTCAAGCGAGGTGTCGGCCATGGCCTCGACCCTAGCGCGCCACCCCGGCCCACCCCCGCCCCGCGCACGCCGGCGGACCGCTGGTGAGCGGTGGTGATCCCTCCGCTACCTTGTACGCGTGTCACAGCCGTCCCCCACCCGTCCCGAGCGCCGCGGCCGTCTTCTCCGGTTCGCCGCGGCCCTGTTGGTCCTGTGCGGTGTCGCCGCCTACCTCGTGGTGCAGTACGTCACCGGAGGCGGCGGGGCACACGGCTGCAAGGTGGTCTCGGCCACCGGCGCCAAAGCGTCGTACGAGTTCACGCCCGAGCAGGCGGCGAACGCGGCGACGATCGCCGCCGTCGGCACCGGCCGGAACATGCCCGAGCGGGCCGTGACCATCGCGCTGGCCACCGCGCTCCAGGAGTCCGGGCTGCGCAACATCGAGCACGGCGACCGGGATTCGCTCGGCCTGTTCCAGCAGCGGCCCTCGCAGGGCTGGGGCACCGAGCGGCAGATCATGGACCCGACGTACGCGGCCGGGATCTTCTACGCCCATCTCGCCAAGGTGCCCGACTACACCGAGCTGCCGCTCACCGTGGCCGCGCAGAAGGTGCAGCGCAGCGGCTACCCGGAGGCGTACGCCAAGCACGAGCCGGACGCGGAGCTGCTGTCGGCGGCGCTGACCGGGCGGGCGGCGGCCACGCTGACCTGTGACGGGCGGTTCGACACGACGGCCACCGCGGTCGGTCCGGACGCGGTACGGGCCGCGCTGGTACGGGACTTCGGGCGGGACGCGCTCCAGGAGACCGGTGCGGAGGTGGGCGGGGCGCCGGTGCCCTCGCCGTCCCCCTCGCCGAGCGTGACGGCGACGGCGAGCGGGCGGACGGTGACCGTGCCGGTGCCGCTCGGCACGCGGACGGACGCGGGCGGGCGCGACGAGCGGGAGCGGGGGTGGCAGCTCGCGCACTGGGCAGTCGCCAACTCCTCGGCGCTGCACATCCAGCGGGTGACGTACGCGGGGCGGGTGTGGACCGCCGGGAGCGACGGCGGGGCGTGGCAGCAGGTGCGCTCGCAGGGGGCCGCGGGAGCGGAGAAGTCCGTGGGCGTTGTCCGGATCGTGACCGGACAGTAGTACGGATCATCCTGCCTGCGGGTGGCATCGGCGTTTCATACGCGGCCAAACGGGCGAGCTTTGGAATTCGCGCGAGATCCCTTGTGGCCCAAGGGGCGAAAGGATTCTGCTGGGCGTTCTCGCGGACGCCCTTTGCCCGTTTTTATCCCCACCTGATAATGCGATGCGTTATCGGTTCTTTACCTGGGGCGTCCGCAACCTTCGGGGGCTTCGAGCGGTAGTCATGGCGTCCGAGCCCGGTGCCGGGTCCGGATGACACAGATCGTTCTTCTCCCGTCGAATGGAGCATCATGTCCCTCCCCCTGACCCGCCGGATCGCCCGTGCCGCGCTGCTCGTCGCAGCGGGAGCGGCCGCCGGGGTCGGTGCGGCCGGCTCCGCCGGTGCGGCCACGAACCTGCCGGCCGCGAACCTGAGCGGCCTGACCGCGCTGGACGCGGCGCACGTCGGCGACACCGTCGACGGTGCCGCGGAGCACGTCACCTCGCTGGCGGGCAACGCGGGCGGCAACGCCGTGAAGTCGGCCGTGCCGGCCGCGGGCAAGACGGCCGGCGGCGCTGTGAAGAAGGCCGCCCCGGCGGCCCAGCAGGCCGCGGGCGGCGTCGCCGGCGCCGCGGGCAACGCCCTGGGCGACGCGGCCGCCGGCGCCACGCGGGGCGGTCTGCCGACCGCCAACCTGCCGATGCAGGGCCTGCCCCTCACCTGAGCCGGCACCGCCCGGTGAACGGGGTCCAGGGGACATCCCCTGGACCCCGTTCGGCGTTCCACGTCGGCCGGGGCCAGGGTCTCGGATCGGCACCCGGCGCCGTCGGCCGTGCCCACCCGTTCCGCCCTGCGGAACGATTGCCCACGGCAGTGCAAACGACGGTAGCGGGTCCTATCGCAGGCGGGAGACCGCCGACTGGACGCGTTCGTCCGTCGCCGTCAGCGCCACGCGGACGAAGGTGTCGCCCGCCGGGCCGTAGAAGTCGCCGGGGGCGACCAGGATGCCCAGGTCGGCGAGGTGGGCGACGGTGGTCCAGCAGGGTTCGTCGCGGGTGGCCCACAGGTAGAGGCTGGCCTCGCTGTGCTCGATGCGGAAGCCGTGGGACAGCAGGGCCGAGCGCAGCGCCTCGCGGCGGGCGGCGTAGCGGGCGCGCTGTTCCCGTACGTGCGCGTCGTCGCCCAGCGCGGCCACCACCGCGGCCTGGGTCGGCGCCGAGGTCATCATGCCGCCGTGCTTGCGGATCTCCAGGAGCGGGCCGAGGACGGCCGGGTCGCCCGCGATGAAGGCGGCGCGGTAGCCGGCCAGGTTGGAGCGCTTGGAGAGGGAGTGGACGGCCACGACGCCGTCGTACGAGCCGCCGTTGACGTCCGGGTGCAGCACCGAGACCGGGTCGGCCTCCCAGCCCAGCTCCAGGTAGCACTCGTCGGAGACGACCAGGACGCCGTGGGCGCGGGCCCAGGCGACGATCTCCGTCAGCTCCCGCTTGCCCAGCACCTTGCCCGTCGGGTTGGACGGGGAGTTCAGCCAGAGCAGCTTCAGGCCGGCCGGGTCGAGGTCGCGCGGGTCGTCGTACGCCTCGTACTCCGCGCGGGCGAGCCGCGCGCCGACCTCGTACGTCGGGTAGGCCAGGCGCGGGTAGGCCACCTTGTCGCCGGGGCCGAGGCCCAGCTGGGTCGGCAGCCAGGCCACCAGCTCCTTGGAGCCGACGACCGGGAGCACGTGCCGGTGGGTCACCTCGCGCGCGCCCAGGCGCCGCTCCAGCCACCCCTGGATCGCGTCCCGCAGCTCGGGCGTGCCCCAGACGGTCGGATAGCCCGGCGAGTCGGCCGCGTCGATCAGGGCCTTCTGGACCAGCTCGGGGACCGGGTCGACCGGGGTGCCGACGGACAGGTCGACGATGCCGTCCGGATGGGCCGCGGCCGTCTTCTTGTACGGCTCCAGCTTGTCCCAGGGGAACGTGGGAAGCCGGTCGGAGACTGCGGACACGATCAGTGGCTCACTTTCGTCTGGTGCGGCAAACGCCTCGGTCCCGTGCGGCGGTGATCTGGGCGATCGGGGCCGTACGGGACCGAGGCGGCGCGGTGCGGGCCGCTTGGGAGCTAAACGGTCACTCGCCCTGCGGCGGCAGCGCGGCGATGAAGGGGTGGTCGCGCTCGATCAGCCCCAGCTTGCTGGCACCACCGGGCGAGCCGAGCTCGTCGAAGAACTCGACGTTCGCCTTGTAGTAGTCCTTCCACTCCTCGGGAGTGTCGTCCTCGTAGAAGATCGCCTCGACCGGGCAGACCGGCTCACAGGCACCACAGTCGACGCATTCGTCCGGGTGGATGTACAAGGACCGCTGGCCCTCGTAGATGCAGTCGACCGGGCACTCCTCGATGCACGCCTTGTCCTTGACGTCGACACAAGGCTGCGCGATGACGTAGGTCACGCTGTCGTTCCTCCTCGATAGGGCGCTGGCGGGCCTCCTCAGGCTCCGCCGCCTGGCGCGCGGGAGCGCGGCGTCGTCGATGCCCGCCCCTAGTATCTCCGTTCCGGAGCATGATCCGAACAGGAGGGGTGAACTGACCGGTGGAAATCTCGGCACAAGGGCGCCTGGAAGTCCGAATCACCCCCGCTGACGTGGGCAAACGCGTCTCCGTGCGGCGCTTGAGCGAAGCCGGAGCGGCGCGGGAGAAGTTCACCGACACGGTGGGCGTTCTCACATCCTGGGATCATGGCGTGCTCATGATCACACAGCGGAGCGGTACAAGCGTGCGGTTTCCGGAAACCTCGCTCGTGGCGGGCAAGGTCGTCCCGGCCGCCCCGGCACGCCGCAGGGGCCCGGCGGCAAGCTACGCGGAGCTGGCGCGGGCCGTCTCGCGCGGCTGGCGCCCGGTGGAGAGCGAACGGCTCGGCGAGTGGGAGCTGCGGGCCGCGGTCGAGGGGGAGCCGCGCGAAGCGCGTCCGGCCGGGGTGGCGGTCGGGCGACGGGAGGGCTACACGCGGCGCGCCAACAGCGTGCTGCCGCTGGGTGATCCCGGACTTCCGCTCGACGCGGCCCTGGACGCCGTACGACGCTGGTACGGCGAGCGCGGGCTGCCGGCCTACGTGCAGACCGCGACGGGCGCCGAGGGCACGCAGGAACTGCTCTGCGCGGAGCTGGAGCGGCGCGGCTGGGAGCGGGAGGTGAGTGCCGAGGTGTGGATCGGCGCGCTGGCCCCGCTCGCGGACCGGCCCGAGGGCGCCGAGGTGGTCCCCGGCCGGGAGGCGGACGAGGCGTGGCTCGCGCGGTACCGGCGCAAGGGGGTGAGCGAGGTGGCGCTGCGGGTGCTCACCCAGGGTCCCTCGGTGTGGTTCGCCTCCGTGCCGGGCGAGCCTGTCGTGCCGGGCGAGCCGGGCGGGGTCCCGGCGGCGATCGGGCGGTGTGTCGTGGACGGCCGCTGGGCCGGGTTCGCCGCCGTCGAGGTGGACCCCGCCAGACGGCGGCAGGGCCTGGCCACCGGGGTGATGGCCGCGCTCGCCCGCCGGGCGCTGGCCGAGGGCGCCTCGGCCGGCTGGCTCCAGGTGGAGAGCGACAACGAGCCCGCGAAGGCCCTGTACGCCGCGCTGGGCTTCTCCCGGCACCACGCCTACCACCACTACCGACAGCCGCGGGAACAGCCCGCTCACGGCCCGTCGTAGACCCTCCTCGGAAGGGCGAGAACCCGCCATGCCTCACCCGTATCTGCCGCCCCCGTACCCGCCGCCGCCCGAGCGGTCCGCCGAGGTGCGGGCGCACTTCGCCGAGCAGGCGCGCTCCGAGCGGCCGGACCTGGCGGCGCTGTGCCTGCTGATCGCCGCGGAGACGGACGGCTCGCTGGACGAGGCCGGGATCGACACCGCGCAGGCTGAGCTGGACCGGCTCGCCGGCGAGCTGCCGTACCGGCCCGGCGGCCCGCGCGCCTGGGCCGAGGCGGGGCGCCGGCTGCTCGGCGGGCGCTACGAGTTCCACGGCACGCCCGGCGACTACCAGCGCCTGGAGTCCTCGCTGCTGCACGAGGTGCTGCGGCGCCGGCGCGGGCTGCCGATCCTGCTCTCGGTGGTGTGGCTGGAGGTGGCCCGGCGGGCCGGGGCCCCGGTGTACGGGGTCGCGCTGCCGGGGCACTTCGTGGTCGGGTTCGGGGCGGCCGGGGAGCGGGTGCTGGCCGACCCGTTCGAGGGCGGCCGGGTGCTGACCGGGCCGGACGCCGAATTGCTCGTGGTCGGGGCGACCGGTGCGCCGCCGGACCCCGCGATGATGGAGCCCGCGCCCCCGCTGGAGGTCGTCCAGCGCATCCTGAACAACATCCGCGCGTGGGCCGCGGCCCGCCCCGAGCACTCGGACGTGGCGCTGCGCGCGGTGGAGCTGTCGCTGCTGATCCCCGCCCACCCGGCCCGGCTGCGCTACGAGCGCGGGCAACTGCTGGTGCAGCGCGGGCAGTTCACGGCCGGGGCGGACGAACTGGACGCGTACGCCGAGCTGATCGAGGTCGTCGACGAGCCGGCCGCCGAGCGGGTACGGCGGCAGGCCCGCACCGCCCGCGCCAAGCTCAACTGACCGGCCGTACCCGCGGCTTCTACAGCCAGCCCTTCTCCCGCGCGGTGCGCACCGCCTCCGCGCGGTTGCGGACGGCGAGCTTCTGGATGGCCGTGGAGAGGTAGTTGCGGACCGTGCCCTGGGACAGGTGCAGGGCCCTGGCCAGCTCGGCGTTGGTGGAGCCGTCGGCCGCGGCACGCAGCACCTCGCGCTCGCGTTCGGTGAGCGGGTTCGCGCCCCCGGCGAGCGCGGCGGCGGCCAGCGTGGGGTCGATGACCCGCTCCCCGGCGAGCACCTTGCGGATGGCGGCGGCGAGTTGGGCCGCAGGCGCGTCCTTGACGAGGAAGGCGTCGGCGCCGGCCTCCATGGCGCTGCGCAGATAGCCGGGCCGCCCGAAGGTGGTCAGCACGACCAGCTTGACGGCCGGGAAGTCCCGGTGGACCCGCGCCGCGGCCTCGATGCCGGTGCAGCCCGGCATCTCGATGTCCAGCAGCGCCACGTCCACGTCGTGCGCCCGGACCGCGTCGAGCACTTCGTCCCCGCGCGCCACCTGGGCGACGACCTCGATGTCGTCCTCCAGCCCGAGCAGCGCGGCCAGCGCCTCGCGGACCATGGACTGGTCCTCGGCCAGCAGGACCCTGATGGTGCTCGTCATGCCCCGGATCCTACGTCCCCCGCGGGGGCCACGGGCACGCGGGCGACCAGCCGGAACCCGTGCCTGACCCGGCCCGCCTCCAGCGTCCCGCCGGCCTTCTCCAGGCGTTCGGTCAGCCCGGTCAGGCCGTTGCCGAAGCCGCCGGTCCCGACGCCCGACCCGTTGTCCTCGACGGCGAGTTCGAGCATCGGCCCGGCCAGCGTCTGGTGGTGCGTGAGGCGTACGGCGCACCGGTCGGCGCCGCTGTGCCGCACCACGTTGGTGACCGCCTCGCGCAGCGCCCAGGCGAGCGCCGACTCGGCCTCCTCGGGCACCCCGGAGAGGTCGGGCTCGGGCGGCAGTTCGGCGGCGACGCCGGCGGCCGTGAGCGCCACCTGGGTGCCGGCCAGCTCGACGGCGAGCCGGGGGCGCCGGTAGCCGGTGACGGCCTCCCGGACGTCCACCAGGGCCTGGCGGCTGACCTGTTCGATGTCGCCGATCTGCTGGGCCGCCTTGTCGGGGTGGTCGGGCAGCATCCGCCCGGCCAGCTCGCTCTTGAGCGTGATCAGGGAGAGCGAGTGGCCCAGCAGGTCGTGCAGGTCGCGGGCGAGCCGCAGCCGCTCCTCATTGGCGGCGAGCTGGGCGACGGTGGCCCGCGCCTTGCGCAACTCGATGGTGGTGCGGACCAGTTGGCCCACGCCGACCATGGCGAACCCGATGAGCACGACCATCAGCATGTCGTCGTCGACCGTGTGGACGCCCCAGTGCAGCCCGACCAGGTACATCAGCACGGCGGAGCCCGGAATCGCCCAGTTCGCCAGGCGCAGCGGCAGGGTCGCCCCGCAGGCCACCGAGAGGTAGACGAACAGCGTGCTCCACTGGGTGCCGAGGCCGTAGGTCAGGGCGGGCGCGAGGACGAGGAGGGTGCCGAGCAGCAGGGCCACGGTCCGGGGCGCGAAGGGCGCCCCGAGCTGCCGGAAGACCAGGGTGAGGTACACGCCCACGAAGACGGTGAGGCCGGCCGCTCCCGCCACGGCGCCGGCCGTGGTGTGCCGGCCCCCGGTCAGGTCCCGGATCGGGGAGCCGAGGAAGACCAGCCACACGGCGATCCACAGCGCCTTCACCACCAGCTCGCGCCGGCCCTGCACGCCCTGTCCGATCCGGACCCGTGTCTCCGGCCGTGTCCCGGCCGCCTCGGGGTCTTCCGTCATGGTGCTCACGCCTTCAGCGTGTCCTTCCGGTACAGCCAGGCCGCGCCGCCCGCGAAGAGGACGAAGTACGCGACGAGGACGGCGATGTCCGTGGTGTGCGGGGCCTGGCTCTGCTCGATGGCCCGGCCCAGCGCGGCGTAGGCGTGGGTGGGCAGCCACTTGGCGATGTCCTGGAGGAACTGCGGGAAGGTGGTCGAGGGCATCCACAGGCCGCCGAGGATCGACAGACCGAAGTACACGATCATCGTGATGGGGCGGACCGCGTCCCCGGTGGCGAGGTAGCCGAGGGCCACGCCGAGCGCGGCGAAGACCAGGCTGCCGGCCCAGATGACCCCGGTGAGCGCGAGCCACTGCCAGGCGTCCAGCCGTACGTCCTTGATCACGGCGGCGGCCAGGAAGACCACCACGATGGACGGCAGGCTCACCACGGCGGCGCTGGCGGTCTTGGCGAGGACGTAGCCGCGGCCGGGCAGCGGGGTCAGCCGCAGCTGCCGTACCCAGCCGCTCTCGCGTTCCTTGGCGATGCGCTCGCTGTTGCCCATCAGCACGGCGGTCAGGGCGCCGAAGGAGGCCATGGACACCATCATGTACGTGGCCAGGGTCAGCCCGGTGCCGTCGATCCTGGTGTTGTCGGCGTTGCCCGCGATGATCAGGAAGAGGACCGCCGGGTAGAGCACCGAGAAGAACAGGAACTTCTTGTTGCGCAGGGCGCGGGTCAGTTCCAGCTTGATGAGACTGTTCATGACTGCTTGGCCTCCTCGGCCTCCGTGATGGCGACGAACGCCTGCTCCAGGCCGAGGCCGGCGACCTCCAGGTTGCGGGGGTAGACGCCGAGGCCGTACAGGGCGTGCACGGTGGCGTCGGCGTCGGCGGACTGGATGCGCACGGTCTGGCCGGACACGTCGACGGCGGTCAGGAACGGCAGGGCGCGCAGGGCGGCCTCGTCGATGGCGCCCTCCAGGTCGAAGGAGATCCGCCGGGCGCCCGCGCGGGCCTTGATCTCGGCGGCGGTGCCGTCGGCGAGCAGGCGGCCGCGGTGCAGCACCAGGACCCGGTCGGCGATGGCGTCGGCCTCTTCGAGGTAGTGCGTGGCGAACAGGACCGTGCGGCCCTGGTCGGCCTGCTCGCGCATGGTGGACCAGAAGGCGTGGCGGGCGGAGACGTCCATGCCGGTGGTCGGCTCGTCCAGGATGATCAGGTCGCTGTCGCCCGCGGTGGCGAGCGCGAAGCGGACCCGCTGGGCCTGGCCGCCGGAGAGCTTGTTGACCTTGCGGTCGGCGATCTGCGCGATGCCGGCGCGGGCCATCACATCGGCGGGCTTGTACGGCCGCGGGTGCAGCGAGCAGGACAGCTTGACCAGTTCGGCGACGGTGACATCGTCCATCAGTCCGCCGCTCTGCAGCATGGCCCCGACCCGCCCGGCCACGATCGCCTCGCGGGGGCTGGTGCCGAACAGGGACACCGTGCCGGCGTCGGGCTGCTTGAGGCCGAGGAGCAGGTCGAGGGTGGTGGACTTGCCCGCGCCGTTCGGGCCGAGCAGGGCGACGGTCTCTCCGGGGTGCAGCCGCAGCGTGAGCCCGTCGACGGCCCGTACCGTCCCGTACGTCTTGGTCACCTGGTCGAACCCGACCACCTCGGTGGCGGAGGCGGTCGGTACCGCTGTCGTTGTCATGTCGTCCATGGTGCCGGTGCGGGGCGGGGGTCCGGCAGTGTCGGGGGTCCCGGTTGCCGGGTGACAGATGTCATGGGGTGGGAGTGACAACCCGCAAGGGGCGCCCGGCATGCCGCCGGGCGCCCCTCACGAGCCGGGTCCGCGCACCTAGTCGGGGTTGGTGCTGATCACCGCGACCCGGTTGGTCTTGCTCATCAGTGCCTGGCGCAGGGCGCCGTAGACGTCCTGCGGTGTGACCGGCGTCTTCTGGCCGTTGCCGCGGGTGATGAGGACACCGTCGAAGGCGCCCCCGTACAGCTGCTTCAGGGCGGCCAGATCGGGCTTGTCGACCAGTTTGCCGTTGACGGCGGTGACGCGGAGGAACTTCCACAGCGAGTTCTGCGGGCTCATCGGGACCGCGTGCGCGGCGTCCGTCATCACGGTCACCTTGGCCGACATCGCCGGCTGCGCGAACTCCTTCATCTCGCGGTCGACCTCGGCGTTGGAGACCGCGGGCTGCCGGTTGGTGGTGGGCACGGTGACCGTCGTGGGCTCACCCGTCTCCACCGCGGTGCGGTACGCCTGTTCGATCGCCTGCGTGGAGCGGGCCGCGTCGATGGCGGTGCCCGGCTTGCCGTAGACGGGCACGGCCTTGCCGGCCTCGAACTTGATGCCGCCCTCGACCACCGCGCCCGAGCCGGAGCCGCCGCCCGTCTGCCGCAGCGCGGCCTGGAGCTTCTCCTCGTCCACCGGCATGACCGGCTCGACCACGCGCTGCTGCCCGAACAGCGTGCCGACCACGGACACCGGGTTGTAGTCGCTCTTGGCGGCCGCGCTCGCGGTGGCCTGGAAGTCGAACTGGAGACCGGCGTTGGCCGGGGCGAGCATGACCGTGCGGCCGCCCACGGAGAGCTTCAGCGGCTTGGCGACGCGGGAGCCGAACACGTCGTCCAGCTTCTTGACGGCGTCGTCGCGGGTGCCGCCGCCGATGTCGACGCCGAGCACGGTGGTGCCCTTGGGCACGTCGGTGTGGTTCATCAGCAGCCCGGCGCCGTAGACCCCGCCCGCGATCACGACCACGGCGGCGGCGAGCAGCACCAGTTTGCTGCGGCCCTTCTTCTTCGGCTTGGGTGCCGGCGCGGGCGCGGCCGGCTCGGGCTTGGGCGCCGCCGGGGCGGCCGGGCCGCCGGGACCACCGGCGCCGAACGGGGCGCCGTTGCCGCCCGGAACGACCGGGATGCCGCTGGTGACGGTGTGTCCGGAGACGTTGTCCGGGGCCCGGTAGCCGGGCGTGCCAGGTTCCGGGGCCGGCTTCTGCGGGGTGAGGATCGCCGTGTCGTCGCTGAGCCCGCCGCCGGGACCGAGCCCGCCGCCCGGCACCCCGGCCGGTCCGTCGAGGCCGGCGAGGTCCGTGCGGGCGCCGCCCCCGGCACCCTGCTGCCCGTAGGGGCCCTCGGCGGCCGGCCGCAGCGGGCTGTCCCCGGTGACCGGGCCGCCGGTCGGCCCGGCGGGCCCCTGCGGGCCGCCCCGGCCGCCCTGGCCCCCCTGTCCGCCCATGCCGTTCGCGCCGCCCGCGCCCGCGGCGTTGCCGAAGGGGTCCTGGCCGCCGCCCGCGCCGCCGTTCTCCGAGAAGTACGGCAGATCGTCGCGGCGCGGTTCGCCGCCGCCCGCCTCCGGGGAGCGGGAGCCGCCGGCCAGCGGGCCCGCGGCCAGCGCCTCGGTGACGTCGAAGGAGCCGGTGCCGCCGCCGTGTCCGGGGGCCACCGGGCCGCCGGTGGCGCCGGGCAGGCCCGAGCCGTTCGTCTTGCCGGAGCCGCGGCCGGGCACGCTCATGGAGCCGACCACACCACCGGGGCGTGCACCGGTGCCACCGGCCGGGCTCCCGGTTCCCCGCGCACCCGGCGCGCCGGCGGAACCGCCGGGGTTCTTGGCCCCGTTGGCACCCGCGCCGCCCTTGGCGGGGGTGCCCGGCTTGCGGGGCGCGAACCAGTCGCTGGTCTTCTCCTCGGCCGGGGCCGACGGCTCGGCGGGAGCCTCGGGGGCGGGCGCCGGCGCGGCCGGGGCGCTGCTCGCCTCGGCGGCGGGCCCGTCGTCCCGCGCGGCGTCGGCGGACTCGCCGTCGCCGACGGGCTTGCGCACGACGACCGGCGGGATGGGCCGGGAACCGGGGATGTTGATCCGGATCCGGGTCGTCAGCGTGGTCTCGGTCTTGCGTTCCTCGGACTGCGCGCCCGAACGGCCCGCGTCCGCACCGTCGCCGGAAGCCATGGGGGTTCCGTACGGCGGGGTGCCGGACGGGTACGCGGCTCCGCCGCGCCCGTTGGGCCCGGAGGACGGAGTGTCAGTTTCACGACTCAAGGCAGGTTCTCCCAGTTGGCTCCGCCGCCCGACACTGACCTCACTGCTTCGGCGGTCCCCCCGGCTCGAACGGGGTCGAGAGCGCGGGGGAGGCTCGGCGGCGCGCACCACCATACTGGCCGCCTCTCGCGTACATCCCCTGACCGCTGAGGAAACCCGCACCCGACTCGCACGCGGGCCGCACGCGGGCCGCACGCGGGCCGCACCGGAAAGCGGTACGTCACTTCCCAAGTCGGGCGGAGCCGGGGCGCGGTTGCCTCGTGGCGCCGAGGGTGGCACAGATCACAGCGAGGGCCATGCCACCGAACAGGAAGAGATAGGAGCCGCCGCCCGCGCCGAAGAGGAAGTCGCCCTCGGGACGGGAGGAGGTGAGCAGGATGACGGTGACGATCCAGCCCGCCGCCGGGGCCATCGCGCCGCCCCGGCTCCGGGTGGCGTACGCACCGCCGAGGAAGGTCCCGACGGCGCCCGCGAGGGCGAGCAGCAGCCCGCCGGGGAACCAGGCCGCCTGCACCAGGGTTCCGGCGAGCGCGACGAGGGCGCCGAGCAGGAAGAGGCCGACGCAGGCCAGGGCCCGGCCCGGCGACGGCGGGCGCAGCGGCTGGGCGAGCATCGGGCCCGGAGTGCCGGTGCCCCGCTGGGTGCCGCTCACGGCGCCTCCCCGGCGGCGATCCCGGCGAACAGGTCGCTCTCGCCGGGCGCGGCGGTGCCGCGCACCAACTCGTAGTATTCGGTGGTGAACAGCGGCTGGGCCAGTTCGTTCGAGAGCGCGAACGAGGACCCGGCCACCTCGATCTGGGTGGCGTGGGCGCGCATCGCGGCGGCCTTGGCGGCGGCGTGGGCGGTGCCGTCCACCGCGGTGGTGACGCGCGCGTCGTCCACCACGCCGGGTACGTCCTCCAGGGCCGCGATCTTCTCGAAGGGCAGGGCCGGGAGTTCGTCCTGGAGCCGGGCGAAGGCGTCCTCGGCGACGGAGCGCGGGGTGCGGTTCCAGTAGACCTTGTCGATCGTGTGCCCGCGGTCGGCGGCGAGGTCGGCGGCGCGCATGGCGACGCGGTGGGCCTGGATGTGGTCCGGGTGGCCGTACCCGCCGTTGTCGTCGTAGGTGACGAGGACCTGGGGGCGGACCTCCAGGATCACCTGGACCAGGTGTTCCGCGGCCTCGTCCACGTCGGCCTGCCAGAAGCAGCCGGGGTCCTCGTTGTCGGCGGTGCCCATCATCCCGGAGTCGCCGTAGCGGCCCGCGCCGCCGAGCAGCCGGGCGTCGGTGACCCCCAGTTCGCGCAGGGCGGCGGCCAGCTCGCCGCGCCGGTGCGCGCCGAGCGCGGCGCCGGTCAGATGCCGCAGTCCGGGCGGGATGCACTCCCCGCGCTCCCCCAGGGTGCAGGTGACCAGCGTCACCTGGGCGCCCTCGGCCGCGTACCGGGCCATGGTGGCGCCGTTGTTGATCGACTCGTCGTCCGGATGCGCGTGCACCAGCAGCAGCCGCCGGGCGGCGCGCGGACCGGAGGGGGGCAGTTCCGTCATGCCACCACCCTACGCAGGCCCGCCGCCGCCCGCCCGGCCGTCAGAACTTGATGCTGCCGATCATGCTCGCCACGTTCGTGGTCAGCTGGCTGATCGTGGGCGCGATGGTCGAGGAGGCGAGGTAGAAGCCGAGCAGCATGCAGACGACCGCGTGGCCGCCCTTCAGTCCCGACTTCTTCATCAGCAGGAAGACGATGATCGCCAGCAGCACCACCGCCGAAATCGAGAGTGCCACGGCGGCTCACCTCCAAAGATCCCAGGGACACGGCTGTTCGGAAAGATCGGTAGAGCAAGTCCATGCGGACACCGGCAGGTTCATACCCACACAGCGGTAGTGATCATAACTATCCGTACTCGCGCATCTCTCGGCGCACGGCCGCACAAGGGGGCGCATGGCCAATATGGTCGGGGTATGACGACCGAGTCCGACTCCTTCCCCCGCAGACACGCGAGGACCCAGCGATTCACCCTCGGCGCGCCGCGCGGGTTCACCGTGGCGCCCGACGGCACGCGTGTCGCGTTCCTGCGTTCGAGCTCCGGCGCCGACCGGGCCAACTCCCTCTGGGTGCTGGACCTGGCGGACGGCACCGAGCGCCTCGCCGCCGATCCGGGCGCCCTGCTGGGCGGCGCCCTGGAGCAGCTCTCGCCCGAGGAACGGGCCCGCCGGGAGCGCAGCAGGGAGGGCGGGGCCGGCATCGTCGGCTACGCCACCGACGCCGCCGTGCGGCTGGCGTCTTTCGCCTTGTCAGGGCGGCTTTTCACGGCCGACCTGACGACCGGCGAGAGCCGTGAACTCCCCGTTCCGGGACCGGTGATCGACCCGCGTCCGGCGCCCGACGGCCGGCACATCGCCTACGTCGCGCGGGGCGCCCTGCGCGTGGTGGGCGCCGACGGCGAGGGCGACCGCGCGCTCGCCGAGCCGGAGACGGAGCAGGTGACCTACGGGCTCGCGGAGTTCATCGCGGCCGAGGAGATGGGCCGCAACCGGGGCTTCTGGTGGGCGCCGGGCGCCGACCGGCTGCTGGTGGCCCGCGCGGACGACACGCCGGTGACCAGGTGGTGGATCTCCGACCCGGCCCACCCCGAGCGTGAGCCGAACAACATCGCGTACCCCGCGGCGGGCACCCCTAACGCGGACGTACGGCTGTTCGTGCTGGGCCTCGGCGGGGAGCGCACGGAGGTGCTCTGGGACCGCGCGCGCTACCCCTACCTCGCCCGAGTGCACTGGTCAGAGGCGGGTGCGCCGCTGGTCCTCGTGCAGTCGCGGGACCAGCGGAGCCTGCTGTACCTGGCGGTGGACCCGGACACCGGGACGACCCGGATGGTGCATGCCGACGAGGACCCAATTTGGCTGGAACTTTTCGCCGGGGTGCCGTGCTGGAGCCCCTCAGGACAGCTGGTCCGGATCGCCGACGAGGGCGGCGCCCGAGTGCTCGCCGTGGGCGAACGTCCGCTGACCAGCGGCCTGTTGCACATCCGTGCGGTTCTGGACGTGGGTGCGGACGACACGCTCGTCACCGCCTCCGCCGGAGCCGACGCGGAGGATCCCGAGATCGGCGAGATCCATGTGTACCGGGTGAACGAACTGGGCGTGGAGCGCGTGTCGCAGGAACCCGGCGTGCACTCGGCCGTGCGCGCCGGGGGCGTGACCGTGCTGGTGTCCGCGACGCTTGACAGGCCGGGCACGCGTGTCCAGGTGCTGGCTGACGGAAAGCCGACGGCGACTGTCCGCTCGTACGCCGAAGACCCCGGTTTGTCCCCCAGGGTGACCCTCACCGAGGGGGGCGCACGCCGAATTCCGTGCGCCGTGCTTATGCCACGGGACTACCACGGTGACACTCCCCTGCCGGTGCTGCTCGACCCCTACGGTGGCCCGCACGGTCAGCGGGTGGTCGCCGCGCACAACGCCCACCTCACCTCCCAGTGGTTCGCCGACCAGGGCTTCGCCGTGGTGGTCGCCGACGGCCGGGGCACTCCGGGGCGCTCGCCCGCCTGGGAGAAGGAGATCAAGGACGACATCGCCGGGGTCGTGCTCCAGGACCAGGTGGACGCGCTGCGGTCGCTCGCCGAGCGGTTCCCGCTGGACCTGGGCCGGGTGGCCATCAGGGGCTGGTCCTTCGGCGGTTACCTGTCCGCGCTCGCGGTACTGCGCCGCCCGGACGTCTTCCACGCGGCGGTGGTCGGCGCGCCCGTGACCGATCTGCGGCTCTACGACACCCACTACCAGGAGCGCTACCTGGGCGACCCGGCCGAGCAGCCGGAGGTCTACCGCCGCAACTCGCTGATCGACGACGCCGGTCTGGTGGACGCGGCAGGGCAGCACCGCCCGATGATGGTGATCCACGGCCTGGCGGACGACAACGTGGTGGTCGCGCACTCGCTGCGGCTGTCCTCCGCGCTGCTGGCCGCGGGCCGCCCGCACGAGGTGCTGCCGCTGTCCGGGGTGACCCACATGACCCCGCAGGAGACGGTCGCGGAGAACCTGCTCAACCTCCAGCTCGACTTCCTGCGGCGGTCCCTGGGCTGAGGCGGACCGCGGCCGTCAACGGCGTTAACATCCGGGCAACTTCACGGAAGCGGTTCCGATATACGGACACGCCAGGCTGTACGGCGTACGGCCGTGCGGGTGCCGTGAGCGGGCCGGGGTGCGCCATGTCACCCCGGCCCGTCGCCGTTCGCCTCCATGGCCTCCGGCGGCACCACCCGCTTCTCCTCGGCGAAGTGACACGCCGAGTCGTGGGCGGCCGGGCCCTCCCGGAAGACGGCCGGCACCGCGAGCGCCGGCACCTCCAGGGCGCACCGCTCCCGCGCCTTCCAGCACCGGGTGCGGAAGCGGCACCCGGAGGGGATGTCCGCGGGCGAGGGCACGTCCCCGCCGAGGATGATCCGCTCGCGGCGCTCCCGCGCCTCGGGGTCCGGGACCGGCACCGCGGACAGCAGCGCCTGGGTGTAGGGGTGCGTCGGATGCTCGTAGATCTCCGCGTCCCGCCCCGTCTCCACGATCCGGCCGAGGTACATGACCCCGACCCGGTCCGCGATGTGCCGCACGATCGACAGGTCGTGCGCGATGAACACGTACGACAGCTCGAACTCCGCCTGGAGCCGGTCCAGCAGGTTGATCACCTGCGCCTGCACCGACACGTCGAGCGCGGACACCGGCTCGTCGGCCACGATGACCTCCGGGCGCAGCGCGAGCCCCCGCGCGATCCCGATGCGCTGGCGCTGGCCGCCGGAGAACTGGTGCGGGTAGCGGTTGACGAAGTCCGGGTCGAGCCCCACCACGTCCAGCAGTTCCCGGACCCGGCGGCGCCGGTCGCCCTTGGGGGCCGCCTCGGGGTGGATCTCGTACGGCTCCCCCACGATGTCCCCCACGGTCATCCGGGGGTTGAGGGAGGTGTAGGGGTCCTGGAAGACCATCTGGATGTTGCGGCGCACCGCCTTCAGGGCGCGTCCGGACAGCCGGGTGATGTCCTCGCCCTTGAACCGGATGGTCCCGGCGGTGGGCCGCTCCAGGTTGCACAGCAGCTTGGCGACCGTCGACTTGCCGCAGCCCGACTCGCCGACGATGCCCAGGGTCTCGCCCCGGCCGAGGGTGAAGTCGACGCCGTCGACCGCCCGGACCGCGCCGATCCGCTTCTTGAACAGGACGCCGCGGGTCAGCGGGTAGTGCTTGACGAGCCCGCTGACCTCCAGGACCGGTTCACCGCTCGTCGCCATCCAGGCACTCCCTCCAGAAGTGGCAGGCGCTGCCGCGGGCTTCGGACACCTCGTACAGCGGGGGCACCTCGGTGCGGCAGACCTCCCGTGCCATCGGGCAGCGCGGGTGGAAGGAGCAGCCCGGCGGCACGTGCGCCAGGTTCGGCGGCAGGCCCTTGATGGCGTACAGTTCCCGCCCCTTGAGGTCCAGGCGCGGGATGGAGTCGAGCAGGCCGCGGGTGTAGGGGTGGGCGGGCGCCTGGTAGATGTCGTGCACCGGCGCCGACTCCACGATCCGCCCGGCGTACATCACGGCGATCCGGTCGGCCACGTCCGCCACCACCCCGAGGTCGTGGGTGATGAGGACGAGCCCCATGCGGTACTCGCGCTGCAACTCGGCGAGCAGGTCCATGACCTGGGCCTGCACGGTGACGTCCAGGGCGGTGGTCGGCTCGTCGGCGATGACCAGGGCCGGTTCCAGGGCCAGCGCCATGGCGATCATGATCCGCTGGCGCATCCCGCCGGAGAACTGGTGCGGATAGTCCCGCACCCGCTGGGCGGCGGCCGGGATGCGCACCCGGTCCATCAGCTCGACGGCCTTCGCCCGCGCGGCCTTCCGCGACATCCCCCGGTGCACCGTGAACAGCTCGGCGAGCTGATCGCCCACGGAGAGCACCGGGTTGAGGGCCGACAGCGCGTCCTGGAAGATCATCGCCAGCCGGGCGCCGCGCAGCTTTCGCCGTTCCTCCTCCTTCATCCGCAGCAGGTCCCGGCCCCGGAAGAGGATCTCGCCGCCGGTGATCCGCCCCGGCGGCGTGTCGAGGATGCCCAGCACGGCCTGCGCGGTCACCGACTTGCCCGACCCGGACTCGCCGAGCACGGCCAGCGTCTCGCCCTCGTCCACGGCGTACGACACCCCGTTGACGGCGCGGGCGATCCCGTCCCGTGTCCTGAACTCCACGCGCAGATCGCGGACTTCGAGCAGCATGGCGCCGTCACCTCAGCTTGGGGTCGAGGGCGTCGCGCACCGCGTCGCCGAGCATGATGAAGGCCAGGACGGTCACCGCGAGGGCGCCGGAGGGCCACAGCAGGGCGTGCGGCGCGTTGCGGATGTAGGGGGAGGCGGCGGAGATGTCGATGCCCCAGGAGACGCTGGGCGGCTTGAGGCCCACCCCCAGATAGGACAGGGTCGCCTCCAGGGAGATGTAGGTGCCGAGCGCGATGGTCGCCACCACGATCACCGGGGCGACGGCGTTCGGCGCGATGTGCCGCAGCAGGATGCGCGAGTCGGAGGCGCCGAGGGCGCGGGCCGCCTGCACGTAGTCGTGCTGGCGGGCGGTGATGACCGAGCCGCGCGCGATGCGGGAGATCTGCGGCCAGCCGAGCAGCACCATGAAGCCGATCACCGGCCAGAGGGTGTTGCTGGTGACCACGGACAGCAGCACCAGGCCGCCGAGGACGACGGGGATGGCGAAGAAGATGTCGGTGGTGCGGGACAGCAGCGCGTCCCACCATCCGCCGAAATAGCCCGCCAGACCGCCCAGGACGGACCCGAGGACCGCGACTCCCAGGGTGGCCAGGACGCCGACCGTGACGGACGTACGGGCCCCGTAGACGGTGCGGGTGTAGACGTTGCAGCCCTGCCCGTCGTACCCGAAGGGCGCGCCGGGCCCCGGACCGTCCTGGGACTTGGCCAGGTCGCAGCTGAGCGGGCTGCCGGAGGCGATCGCCGAGGGCCACAGGGAGACGAACACCAGGAAGAGGATGACCAGGGCGGAGAGCAGGAAGACGGGGTTGCGGCGCAGGTCCCGCCAGGCGTCCGACCACAGCGAGCGCGGCCGGCCCGCGGGTCCGCCGCCGCCCGGCGCGCCGGGGCCCGGCTCCAGGGTGGCGGCCTCGCTCGCGCCGAGGTCCATGGCGCCGCCCATACCGGTCCCGGCGATGGCCCCCTCGGGCTCGTACGGCTGTTCAGGCATAGCGGATCCTCGGGTCGAGTACGGCGTACAGGAGGTCGACGAGGAGGTTGGCGAGCAGGAAGACCAGCACGAGGACGGTCACGAAGCCGACGACCGTCTGGGTGTTCTGGCGCAGGATGCCCTGGTAGAGCTGGTAGCCGACGCCGTGGATGTTGAAGATCCGCTCGGTGACGATCGCGCCGCCCATCAGCGCCCCGATGTCGGTGCCGATGAAGGTGACGACGGGGATCAGCGAGTTGCGCAGCAGGTGCCGGGTGACGACGCGGCGCCGGGGCAGGCCCTTGGCGGTCGCGGTGCGCACGTAGTCGGCGCGCTTGTTCTCGGCGATGGTGGTGCGGGTGAGCCGGGTGACGTAGGCGAGGGAGACGGAGGCGAGGACCAGTCCCGGCACGATCAGCTCGCCGAACGCGGCGGCCGGCGAGACGGACGGTTTGATCCAGCCCCAGGCGACGCCGAGCAGCAGTTGCAGCAGCAGGCCGGTGACGAAGGTGGGGACGGAGATGACGACCAGGGTGGCCAGCAGTACGCCGGTGTCGACGGGGCGGCCGCGCCGCAGTCCGGTGACGACGCCGAGCGCGATGCCGATGACGATCTCGAAGGCGATGGCCACGATCGTGAGCCGGATGGTGACCGGGAACGCCGCCGCCATCAGCTCGGTGACGGGCTGCCCGTTGAACGCCGTACCGAAGTTTCCGGTGAAGACGTTCCCCATATAGGTGGCGTACTGGCGCCACAGCGGCTGGTCGAGGCCGAACTCCCGTTTCAGCTGGGCGGCGGTCGCCGGGTCGCAGGCGCGCTCGCCGCACAGGCCGGCGATCGGATCGCCCATCACGTTCACCATGAGGAAGATCAGCAGGGTGGCCCCGATGAAGACGGGGATCATCTGGAGCAGTCGCCTCGCGACGTAGCGGCCCATGCGGCTCAGCCGACCTTGATCTCGTTGTAGACCGGGACGCTGAACGGATTGAGCGCCACATGGGAGAGCCGGGCGGTGTAGCCGGCGCTGCCGTTCTGGTACCAGAGCGGGATGGCCGCCATGTTGTCGCGGACGACCTTCTCGGCCTGCTGGAACAGCCGCACGGAGGCCGCCCGGTCGGTCTCCGCGTTGGCCCGGTCCACGAGCCGGTCGAACTGCTTGTTCGACCACTTGCCGTCGTTGGAGGAGGCGTCCGTGTAGTACAGCGGCTGGAGGAAGTTCTGGATCAAGGGGTAGTCCATCTGCCAGCCGGCCCGGAAGGGGCCGCTCATCCGGTGCTGCGCGATCTGGTTGCGGAAGTCGGCGAAGGTGCCGACCGGGTTGCCGACGCAGGCCTTGTCGTCGCCGAGGGCGTTGTTGATGGAGTTGCACACGGCGTCCACCCACTGCTTGTGCGAGCCGGTGTCCGCGTTGTAGGTGATCTTCAGCCGGCCGCCGGGGATGCCGCCGCCCTCCCGGACCAGCCTGCGGGCGCCCGCCGGGTCGTAGTCGCAGGCGTGTCCGCACAGCCCGGCCTGGAAGCCGCCCGCCGTGCCGAGCACCGGGGAGGTCCAGTCGGTGGCCGGGGTGCGGGTGCGGCGGAAGATGGTCTCGGTGATCTGCTCGCGGTTGATCGCCATGGACAGCCCGGTGCGGACCTTGCGCGCCCCCTCGGTGTTCCACTTCGGGTCGTAATAGGGGAAGGCCAGGGTCTGGAGGATGCCGGCCGGCGTGTTGATGTAGCGGCCGGCCAGGTCGGTGCGGACGTTCTTGAGCTGGGTGGCGGGCACGTCGTCGACGAGGTCGAGGTTCCCGGCCAGCACATCGGTGTACGCGGTGTTGCTGTCGGTGTAGACGAGCAGCGTCACGCCCTCGTTGCGCGCCGGGTCGGGGCCCGGATAGCCGTTCCACTTCTTCAGGGTCATCGCGGAGCCCTTGGTGTACGAGGCGATCTGGTACGGCCCGTTGCCGATCGGCTTGCGCAGCCAGCCGGCGTGGTCGGTGAAGAAGGCGCGCGGCAGGGGCGCGTAGGCGGCGTACCCGAGGGTGTCGGGGAAGCCGGCGAACTTCTGGTTCAGGCGGACGGTGAAGGTCCGCGGTCCGGTGACCCGGAGCCCGGACAGGGCGCTGGCGCGCTGCCGGCCGCTGTCGGGGTGGACCTTGTCGTAGCCGTCGATGTAGCCGAAGAAGTAGGCGTTCTTCTGGTTGTTCCGCAGGCTCGCGCCGTAGTTCCAGGCGTCCACGAAGGACCGGGCGGTGACCGGCTCCCCGTTGCTGAAGCGCCAGCCGTCCTTGACGGTGATGGTGAAGGTGCGCGAGTCCGGGGTGCTGATGCGTTCGGCGAGCATGTTCACGGCCCGGCCGGTGCGGGGGTCGTACTTCTTCAGGCCCCGGAAGACCATGTCCAGCACCTTGCCGCCCTGGACCTCGTTGGTGTTGGCCGGCTCCAGCGGGTTCTGCGGGTCGCCCCAGGAGGAGGTGAGCACCCCGGCCCCGCCGAAGCCGCCGCCACCACCGCATCCGGCCATCGTCAGCACGGCGGCAATAGCACAGGCGGCCCGTCCGACACGCATCGGTCCCCGCATGGGCGCCTCCTCGTGGCGATCATCGAATTCACTACCCGGTCAATATCGGCTCATACGACACATACCGCATACGCATTACCGGATTGAGGGACCTTTAGAGGGACACGTCAGCCGAATGCAGGCACCCCGGCCCGGACACCTGTTGATCTTGTGCGGCGCACGCAACGGATCTCCGCGTAACGTTGCCGAAACGTTGGATTCGAACCGGCCGATGTACGTATTTCGACACTCGACCGTCCGCATAACGAACTTCTTGCCCGATTAGTCCAGTTGGTCCGATGTGAAGCACGGATTGATTACAGCGCGCTACCCGCGTAGCTACAGTTCGACCAAGCAGAAGTAAAGAAGGTAAAGACAAGCCCAAGTCGGTCGAGAATTTATTGACCTTGAATGAATTGCGTTGAAAAAGTCCGGCGTAGCCCGTAGGGGAGCGCCCTGCGGAGTCATCAGACCCTCCCTTGGGCCAGGAGCACCATGACCCCCCCTACTCCATCCGCGGCCGCCCCACTTGAGGTGACCGACGAGACTGCGGCGAAGTCGTCCGACTCTTCCGGTTCGAAGGGCTCCGAAAGCAGGACGCCGGGACAGCTGGCGTGGCGTCGCTTCAAGCGCGACCGCACCGGTGTGATCTCGGCGATCATCGTGATCGCCTTCTTCGTGATCGGCCTCGCCGCGCCGCTCATAGCGAAGCTGTACGGCAAGGACCCGTACACGACGTACGGCATGAACACCCCCGGCCTGCTGGGGGACAACGGCCTGCCGGCGAAGCCCAACGGCGGCATCGACGGCAACTTCTGGTTCGGCATCGACCCGCAGCTCGGCCGTGACGTCTTCACGTTCCTGCTGTACGGCATCCGCAACTCGCTGCTGATCTCCACCGCGATCACGCTTCTCGTCATGATCGTCGGTGTCGTGATCGGCGTGACGGCCGGCTACCTCGGCGGCAAGACGGACTGGTTCCTCGGCCGGGTCATCGACCTGCTGCTCGCCTTCCCGCAGCAGCTGTTCTTCGTGGCCTTCACGCCGGTGGTCGTCGCGCTGTTCGTGAAGCCCACCGACAACACGCCGACCTGGCTCACCGTCGGCAGCCTGATCCTCCTGCTCACCCTCTTCGGCTGGGCCTCCATCGCCCGACTGCTGCGCGGCCAGGTACTGGCCCTGCGCGAGCGGGAGTTCGTCGAGGCTGCCAAGGTCACGGGCGCGTCTCCGGCTCGCATCATCTTCAAGGAGCTGCTGCCGAACCTCTGGACGCCGATCCTCATCCAGGGGACGCTGCTGCTGCCCACGATGGTCACCACGGAAGCGGGCCTGGCCTTCCTCGGCGTCGGCGTGCAGGACCCGACCCCCGACTGGGGCGTCATGATCGGGTACGCGGCCCAGTTCTTCCAGGACGACATCACCTTCCTGTGCTTCCCCGGCGTCACCATGGTGATCTTCGTGCTGGCGTTCAACCTCCTCGGCGACTCGGTGCGCGACGCACTCGACCCGAAGACCAAGCGCTGATTCCGGCCCTCTTCAGGACCTCGGCGACGACGCCGGCGTGCCGGACTTCTCTCATCAACCCACATTCAAGGCAGGATGCGATGTCCTTCTCCCGCAGAAACTTCCTGATAGCCACTGGCGTTGCCGCCGCCTCCAGCACCCTGCTGTCCGCGTGCAGCAGCGGCAATTCGAGCAGCGGCAGCGGCACGGGCCAGCAGAAGGCGGCCGGGGCCCACGAGAGCACGGTCAAGATCGGCACGGCGGAGGACTCGAAGGGCCCGGCTCCGGAGGTCTCCGGCGCCAAGAAGGGCGGCAAGGTCTACCTGCTGAACGACGACGACTTCTCGCACCTCGACCCGCAGCGCGTCTACTACGCCTGGAACTCGCTGGCCGCGATCGTCCTCTCCCGCACCCTGACCGGTTACAAGGTCGGCGAGGGCGACAACATGACCCTGGTCGGCGACCTCGCCACCGACACGGGCACCATGAAGGACGGCGGCAAGACCTGGACCTTCACGCTGAAGGACGGGATCAAGTGGGAGGACGGCTCGCCCGTCACCGTCGACGACGTCCGCCACGGCATCGAGCGTGCCTACGCCAGCTTCATCACCGAGGGCGCCACCTACATCCCGACGTGGCTGTCGGGCACCGACAACTACCGCAAGACCTACCCCGGTCCCTACGGTGGCAAGCACCTGAAGTCGATCGAGACCAACGGCAAGTCCATCACCTTCCACCTCGCGGAAGCGCGCCCGGACTTCAACTACGTTCTCGCGATGCAGTCGTACGCGCCGACCCCGGCCAAGCACGACACCAAGCAGAACTACGACAAGAAGCCGTTCTCCAACGGTCCTTACCGGATCAAGTCGCACGTCACCGACAAGTCCATGGTGCTGGTGCGCAACGAGCACTGGGACCCGAACACGGACCCGATCCGCCACGCCTACCCGGACGAGTTCGACTTCTCCTTCGGCATCCAGGCGGACACCGCCACCGACCGCATCATCGCCGACAACGGCAACGACCAGTACGCGGTCTCCTGGCGCACCGTCCCGCAGGAGCGGGTCCAGCAGGCCACCGAGAAGGCCAAGGACCGCCTCTTCGAGGGTCTGAGCAGCGGCACCAGCGTCTACTGGATCAACCAGACGACCCAGCCGGACATCAAGGTCCGCGAGGCCATCATCCGCGCCTGGCCGACCGCCGGCATCCGCCTGCTCCAGGGCGGCGAGCACCGCGGTGACTACGCGACCGGCATCATGAGCCCGCTCGTCGCCGGCTACAAGTCGCAGGACGTCTGGGGCAAGCTGAAGAACCCGGCGGGCGACCCGAAGGCCGCCAAGGAGATCCTGAAGAAGGCCGGCAAGCTCGGCACCAAGGTCGTCTACGCCTACCAGGACGACCCGACCAACGCCAAGATCAAGGTCATCGTCAGCAACGCGCTGACCGCGGCCGGCTTCAAGGTCGTCACCAAGGCCATCGACTCGACCACCTGGTACGACCAGACCGGCAAGCTCGACAGCGGCTTCGACATCTTCTGGGGCGGCTGGAGCGCCGACTGGCCGACCGGTTACTCGGTCTTCCAGCCGCTGTTCGAGAGCGACCAGGTCCGCGACGAGGGCACCAACTACTGCCACCTGAAGAACGCGGACGTCGACGCGGCCATCAAGGCCGCCACGGCGGAGGTCGACCAGAGCAAGGCCAACGCGATGTGGGCCGCCCTGGACAAGCAGGTGACCGAGCTGGCCACCTTCATCCCGGACGTCTACATGAAGCGCCTGTACATCCACGGCTCCAAGCTCGGCAACGTGCGGATGGACCCGAACTTCGACGGCTGCATGCTCTACCAGCTGTACGTCAAGTCCTGATCCATCCCTGAGAGGTGGGGGGGGGGGGGGGGGGCGCCCCCCCCCCGCTCTCCCCTCGCGCCCCCCCGCCCCTTCCCCCGACGACGGTGTGTCGGCCCCCCCGCCCCCCCCCAACTTCCTTCCCCAGCCCCCCCCCCCCCCCCC
>NZ_JBWKES010000032.1:19601-73749 GCF_056435325.1 Streptomyces sp. NPDC043952 | reverse complement strand
CACGTCCCGATCGTGATGACCGGAGACGGGGTATCAACATATCTGGCGTTGACTTTTGGCACGCTGTTGAGTTCTCAAGGAACGGTCGCTTCCTTTGTACTCACCCTCTCGGGCTTTCCTCCGGGCTTCCCTTCGTGTTTCCGACTCTATCAGACCTTCGCGATCCGATTTCCTCGGTGCTTTCCAGGTTCCCGCTCTCGCGTTTCCCTTTCCGGCGGTTCCGACTTTATCAGAAGTTCTTGGCCGGTCTGACCGGCCGCTCATTTCTGAGTAATCGGGAGGATGCTTCTTTTGAATGTCGATAGCGACTTCGTGGAAGCCAGTAGAGTCTAGCGATCGCCTACCGGACGTGTCCAGTTCTAGGCAACTGTTTGAATCTACCTCCCCACGCGACCCGTGTCAACGGCTCCCGTGGGCGAAGAGGAGACTAGCAGCTCAGGAGGGCCGGACGCACATCAGGCGGCGGTGGGCACGGAGGAACTGCGGTCCGCCGCGTCGAGATCACCCGTCTCGCCCTCACGTACCGCGCGGCCCCCGAGGACGTAGACGTACGTCAGGAATGCCACCTCGGCCACGATGCCGATGCCGATGCGGGCCCAGGTGGGCAGGCCGGACGGCGTCACGAAGCCTTCGATGGCGCCGGAGACGAACAGGACCAGGGCGAGGCCGATCGCCATGCCCACCGCGGCCCGTCCCTCCTCCGCGAGCGCGGCGCGCCGGGTGCGGGGGCCGGGGTCGATGACGGTCCAGCCCAGGCGAAGTCCCGTACCGGCCGCGACGAAGACGGCGGTCAGTTCCAGCAGGCCGTGCGGCAGGACCAGGCCGAGGAAGGTGTCGAGGCGGCCGGCGGAGGACATCAGGCCGAAGCCGGCACCGAGGTTGAGCATGTTCTCGAAGAGGATCCACAGGACCGGCAGGCCCAGGAAGACGCCCAGGACCAGGCACATCGCGGCCGCCTCGGCGTTGTTCGTCCACACCTGAGCGGCGAAGGAGGCCGCCGGATGGCTGGAGTAGTAGGTCTCGTACTCACCGCCGGGGCGGGTCATCTGGCGCAGCTGACCGGGGGCCGCGATGGAGGACTGCACCTCCGGGTGCGCGCCGATCCACCAGCCCAGCAGGATCGCGACGGCCGTGGAGACGAGCGCCGTGGGGACCCACCAGCGGCGCGCGCGATAGACGGCGGCCGGGAAGCCTCGGGTCAGGAAGCGGGTCACATCGCGCCAGGACGCGGTGCGGGCACCGGTGACGGCACTGCGCGCGCGGGCGACGAGTTGGCTGAGCCGCCCGGTGAGCTGCGGGTCGGGGGCGCTGGACTGGATGAGCGAGAGGTGGGTCGCGGTGCGCTGGTAGAGGCTGACGAGTTCGTCGGCCTCGGCGCCGTTCAGGCGGCGTCGGCGGCGGAGCAGGGCGTCGAGGCGGTCCCATTCGGCTCGGTGTGCGGAGACGAAGACGTCCAGGTCCATCGGGTCTGCCTGCTCCTCGGCCGGTCGCCGACTGCTCGTCGTCGATGATCGTGTTTGCTGTCAGCTTGTCGCACTGGCGCGCAATGCGCCCACAGCTTGGCAGACTTGCCGCCCACGGGGCGGACCAGGAGAAGGACGGGGTGAGCGTGAGCGAGCTGGTGACCGGCGAGGCGGTGGCCCTTGAACTGCTGCCGGCGAAATTCCCGAGCAGGGCGTTGGCCGTACTGCTCGACCTGGCGGCGGCGGTGACCGCGTATGTCGCGGTCACCGTGCTGCTCGTGGTGACGACGTCCTCCCTGGACAGTGCCGCGCAAACGGCGCTGGCGATCGCGACGTTCCTGCTGGTGCCGATCGGCGTGCCGATCGCGGTGGAGACGCTGAGCCACGGCCGTTCGCTCGGGAAGATGGCGCTGGGGCTTCGGGTGGTGCGGGACGACGGCGGGCCGATCCGCTTCCGGCACGCGCTGGTACGGGGTGCGATCGGTGTGATCGAGATTCTCATGACGTTCGGCACGATCGCGTCCATCGCGTCGCTGGTCTCGGCGCGCGGGCGGCGGCTCGGGGACGTGTTCGCGGGGACCCTCGTCGTGCGGGAACGGATTCCGGTGGGGCGGACCGGTCTCGTCCCGCCTCCGCCGCCGCACCTCGCGCAGCGGTTCGCCGGCCTCGACCTGTCGGCCGTGCCGGACGGGCTGTGGCTGGCCGTACGGCAGTACCTGACGCGGATGCAGCAGCTGGATCCCGGTGTGTCCTGGGAGATGGCGCGGCGGCTCGCCGGTGAGCTCGCGGCGCGCACGGGGGCTCCGCTGCCCGCCGATCTTCCTCCTGCCGTCTTCCTGGCCGCCGTGGTGCACGAGCGGCAGTCGCGGGAGTCCCGGCAGGCGCGGCGGCCGTTCGGCGCGGGCGGTTCCGTGGCGGGAGATGCCCCGCGCGCGGCCGGGGGTGACGCGTCGGGTGCCGGGTCGGCTGCGGAGCCCGGTGGTTGGTCCGTGTATCGGGCCCCGGCGCCCGCCCAGCCGGAGGCGTCCGCCGTGCCGAGTGTGCCGTCGGCCGCGCCTTCCCGGCAGGAGCCGCCGGGTGAGCGGCCGGCCACCGGGTTCGCGCCGCCCGCGTAAGGGCGACTGCGCTCACCGCGGAGTACGGCCGGGCCCCAACCCCGCCCGCGCGGACGCCGGTGGACAGTTGAGCCGGCGGGCCGGGCAGCGCCCTTCCCTCGCCCGCGCGAGACGCCCCTTCACGCCCCGCCAGCCCCGCTGCTCAGCGGAACGTCGACGGCGGTGACTCCAGGTCCTCCAGCTCGATTCCGGGCGCGGCCAGCACCACGTCGCCGGCGATGTGGACGGTGTGCTGTTCACCCGTGTCCAGGGCGCTGACCTGGTATTCGTCCACGGTCAGGGGGCCGTTGTCAGTGGCGTGTGCTTCGCTGTTCACCAGTGCCCAGGACTGGTCCACGGTGCGGGGGGCGAGGACCGGGTCCGTGAGGGCGACAAGTCGTACGCGGGTCGCGGAGGAGGGGGTGAGGCGCAGGAGACGAGCGGTGGCGACGAGGAACGCGGGGGACGTGCCGGTGAAGGCGTGGGCGCGCACATTGCCTTCGGTGGCATGGGTCCCGGTGGGGTCCGTGCGGACCCAGGTGACGCCGTCGAGGGCGGCACCGCGCACCTGCCAGCCGCCCGCGTGGAGTTCGAGGCGGATGGGACGGCCGAGGTCGTCCAGGGCGAGGTCGACCGAGCCGCTCTGGTCGCCGGCGGGGGTCGTCAGCCGGGAGACATAGCGCCAGCCGGACGGGCCGGGGGCGCACTGGAAGTGTTCTTCGCCGAGGGGGGTGTGATCGTGTGGATCGTGGAGCGAATAGCGGCCGCGGGGCATGGGGGTCCTGGGTTGTGACGGGCTCGGGGCGTCGCCGCGGTACGTCGGTCCGGGGGCGTGAGCGCCGGACGGGTGCGTGAAGGCCGGACCGGAGACCGGACCGGCCAAAGGGGCAGGCCCCCGGCACGGGGGTGCGGGGGCCTGCCTCTGCGGACCTGGCCGAGACGCGGTGACGCGGCTCGGGGGCGGTCAGTAGCGGTAGTGGTCGGGCTTGTACGGGCCCTCGACCTCGACGCCGATGTACGCGGCCTGCTCCGGGCGCAGCGTGGTCAGCTTGACGCCGAGGGCGTCGAGGTGGAGGCGGGCGACCTTCTCGTCCAGGTGCTTGGGCAGCGTGTACACGCCGGTCGGGTACCGGTCGGGCTTGGTGAACAGCTCGATCTGCGCCAGCGTCTGGTCCGCGAAGGAGTTCGACATCACGAACGACGGGTGCCCGGTCGCGTTGCCCAGGTTCAGCAGCCGGCCCTCGGACAGCACGATGATCACCTTGCCGTCCGGGAACGTCCAGGTGTGGACCTGCGGCTTGACCTCGTCCTTCACGATGCCCGGAATCCTCGCCAGGCCGGCCATGTCGATCTCGTTGTCGAAGTGACCGATGTTCCCCACGATCGCCTGGTGCTTCATCCTGGCCATGTCCGAGGCCATGATGATGTCCTTGTTGCCCGTCGTGGTGACGAAGATGTCGGCGGTCTCGACGACCTCGTCCAGCGTCGTGACCTGGTAACCGTCCATCGCCGCCTGGAGCGCGCAGATCGGGTCGATCTCCGTGACGATCACACGCGCACCCTGACCGCGCAACGACTCCGCACAGCCCTTGCCCACGTCGCCGTAACCGCAGACGACGGCGGTCTTGCCGCCGATCAGCACGTCGGTGGCGCGGTTGATGCCGTCGATCAGGGAGTGCCGGCAGCCGTACTTGTTGTCGAACTTCGACTTCGTCACCGCGTCGTTGACATTGATCGCCGGGAACAGCAGCACACCGTCACGCTGCATCTCGTACAGCCGGTGCACACCCGTCGTGGTCTCCTCCGTCACCCCGCGGATCTCGGAGGCCAGCTGGGTCCACTTCTGCGAACCGTCCGTGATGGTGCGGTGCAGCAGTTCGAGGATGACGCGGTGCTCGTCGGACTCGGCGGTCTCCAGGCCGGGGACCTTGCCGTCCTTTTCGTACTCGACGCCCTTGTGGACGAGGAGGGTGGCGTCGCCGCCGTCGTCCAGGATCATGTTCGGCCCGCCGGTGGGGCTGTCCGGCCAGGTCAGGGCCTGCTCGGTGCACCACCAGTACTCATCCAGGGTCTCGCCCTTCCAGGCGAAGACCGGGACGCCCTGGGGGTTGTCCGGGGTGCCGTTCGGACCGACGGCGATGGCGGCGGCGGCGTGGTCCTGGGTGGAGAAGATGTTGCAGGAGGCCCAGCGGACGCGGGCGCCGAGGGCGACCAGGGTCTCGATCAGCACGGCGGTCTGCACGGTCATGTGCAGGGAGCCGGTGATCCGGGCGCCGGCCAGCGGCCGGCTCCCGGCGTACTCCTTGCGGATCGCCATCAGGCCGGGCATCTCGTGCTCGGCGAGGGTGATCTCCTTGCGGCCGAACTCGGCCAGCGAGAGATCGGCGACCTTGAAGTCCTGTCGGTTGTCGACAGTCGTCATGACGAGCTGCTCCTCGGAATCGGGGCGAGGGTGGGTACGGCTGATCTGCGCGGCGGCGGACATACGGATGCCCGGAAAGAGGACATGGGCATGCCCACGTGCGCGCAGCGCAGTCCGTCGGAGGCCCTCTCTCCCTCGGACGGTCCGTGGTGGGACCGCCCGACCGCCATCAGCAGCGACGTCTGGCTCCGTCCCAAGCTACACCGGACCGCCCGCTCGCCCACAGTCCGCGTCCGCATGGTTCAAGCCGTATCCAAGAGCGCGGTGCGGTCCGGGGCGGGGTGGGCGGGGCCGGGTCAGTGGCCGCCGGCGTGCGGGTTCGGGCCGCCGGGGGTCGCCGCCGGGTCGGGTCCCTTGGCGGCCTCGGCCTCGCTGTAGATGTCGGGTTCGAGGTAAATCACACGGGCGATGGGGACGGCGGTGCGGATGCGGTCCTCGGCGGCGTCGATGGCGGCGGCGACCTCGGCGGCGGTGTCGTCGTGCCGTACCGCGATCTTGGCGGCGACCAGCAGTTCCTCGGGGCCGAGGTGGAGGGTGCGCATGTGGATGATGCGGGTGACCGAGGCGCCGTCGACGGTCGCGTCCTCGATCTTCTTGATCACGTCGAGGCCGGCCGCCTCGCCCAGCAGCAGCGACTTGGTCTCGGCGGCCAGGACCAGGGCGATGCAGACGAGGAGGACACCGATGCAGACGGTGCCGACGCCGTCCCAGACGCCGTCGCCGGTGAGCAGGGAGAGGCCGACGCCGCCGAGGGCGAGGACGAGACCGATGAGCGCGCCGAAGTCCTCCAGCAGGACGACGGGCAGCTCGGGGGCCTTGGCGCGGCGGATGAACTGCGACCAGGACAGCGAGCCGCGCAGCTCCTTGGACTCCTTGATGGCGGTGCGGAAGGAGAAGCCCTCGGCGAGGATCGCGAAGACGAGGACGGCCACCGGCCAGTACCAGTTCTCCAGGGCGTGCGGGTGGGAGATCTTCTCGTAGCCCTCGTAGATGGCGAACATGCCGCCGACGGAGAAGAGGACGATCGAGACGAGGAAGGCGTAGATGTACCGCTCGCGGCCGTAGCCGAAGGGGTGCTGCGGGGTGGCCTCGCGCTGGGCCTTCTTCCCGCCGACGAGCAGCAGGAACTGGTTGCCGGAGTCGGCGAGCGAGTGGACGCCCTCGGCGAGCATCGAGGAGGAGCCGCTGAAGGCGAACGCCACGAACTTCGATGCCGCGATCGCGAGGTTGGCGCCGAGTGCCGCCACGATCGCCCTGGTACCGCCTGACGCGCTCATGTGTCCGCGTTGTCCCTTCGGTCTCTGCCCGCTCTGCGCCTTTGCCCGGCCTTTGCCGGTGGGCCATTGTCGCAGCCCGGCCGGGCCCCGGCACGTCAGGTATCCACAGCCCCGGTCATACGGTCCGTCAAACGCGCACGGTGGCGCGGAAGACCGTACCCGCGCCCGAGATCTCGGCCTTCTCGCCGGCCGGGACGAACACCGAGTGTCCGGGGCCCAGTTCGTGCTCGCCCGCGCGGACGGAGCCGGCCGTGCAGAGCAGGATCTGCGGGGTGTTCCGGGTGAGGTCGTGGGCGGTGCCGCCCTCGGCCAGGACGTACCGGGAGAGCCGGAACTCGTCGATCGGTGTCTCGTAGACCTCCTCGCCGTCCGGGGCGGCCTCGGGCCGCAGCACGCCGGGGTCGCCCGCCTCGAAGCGGACGACGCGCAGGAGTTCGGGCACGTCGACGTGTTTGGGCGTCAGACCGCAGCGAAGGACGTTGTCGGAGTTGGCCATGATCTCGACGCCCAGGCCGTCGAGATAGGCGTGCGGGACGCCGGCGCCCAGGAACAGCGCCTCGCCGGGCTGGAGGCGGACATGGTTGAGCAGCATGGCCGCGATGACGCCGGGGTCGCCGGGGAAGTGGTGGGCGAGGCCGGCGTACGGGGCGTAGTCGCCGCCCAGGCGGGCGCAGGCGGCGGTGGCCTCGGTGACGGTGCGGGCCATGTCGTCGCGGTCCGCGCCGAGGATCGCGGTGAGGACCTCGCGCAGGGCCGCCTCCTCGGGGTGGGCGCCCAGGAGATCGACGTACGGCTTGAGGGAGTCGACGCCGAGACCGGCGAGCAGGTCGGCGGCGCGGGCCGGGTCGCGGAAGCCGCACAGGCCGTCGAACTCGGTAAGGGCGCAGATCAGTTCGGGCTTGTGGTTGGCGTCCTTGTAGTTGCGGTGCGGCGCGTCGATCGGGACGCCTTTGCGCTCCTCGTCGCCGTAACCCTCCCTGGCCTGGTCCAGATCGGGGTGCACCTGGAGGGACAGGGGTGCGCCGGCGGCGAGGATCTTCAGCAGGAAGGGCAGGTGCGGGCCGAACCTGGCCACCGTCTCCTTGCCCAGTTCCCGCTCCGGGTCGGCGTCGATCACCTCGGCAAGGGTGCCGCGCGGGGTGCGCGACGGGGCGCCGGGGTGGGCGCCCATCCACATCTCCGCCTGGGGTTCGCCGGTCGGCTCGACGCCGAGGAGGTGCGGGATGGCGGTGGGGGAACCCCAGGCGTAGGGGCGGACGGTGTTGTCGAGGCGGTCCATGTGTCTTCTCTGTCTTCCGTGCGTGCGCTGCTCGGCCGGCGGGGCTCGCGCGGGGCGCGGTGCCGGTGTGCGGGCCGTGGAAGGGCGGGCCCGTGGCCGGTGCGGACCGGCCCGTAGCCAGATCAGGCCCCGGAAGCGAGCGCCAGGTAAACGGCGGCGAAATCCGTGACGGCGATCAGTTCCGCGAGGGTCTCCAGTTCGCCGCCCTCCTCGGGTTCGAGTTCGCTGATCGGCGTGTCGTGGCTGAGGGCCAGGTCACGGGCGGCGGGGGCGGCGGTGAGGCCGCCGCTCGGGCGGTCGCGCAGCAGCACCACGCGCGCGTGCAGCGCGGGCGCCTCCTCCACGCGGTCGCGGAAGAAGTCGTCCGGGTCGGCGCTGGCGGCGAGGGGGCCGGCCAGCAGGGCGCCGTGCGCGGCGAGCGCCTCGGGCAGTTCGGCGACGACGGCGGGGCGGCCGGCGAGTTCGGCGAGGGCGGCGGCGAAGCGGCGGCCCGCGGGGCCCGCGGAGGTGCCCTCGGTCCACACCACGGGGAGCGCGTCGGCGAGTTCGGCGGCGAGGGTCTTGGCGGGGTTGCTGTAGGCGGCGATGGCGGGGCCGCAGCGTTCGGCGATCCGGTCGAGGCGGTCGGCGACCTTCTCCAGGGCCTCGGGCGGGGCGGAGAGCAGGCCGATGCGGTCCAGAAGGGCGAGCAGCGGGGTCAGCAGGGCCCAGAAGACGCCGGGCGAGGACGCGGCGAGCGGTTCGTCCTGGTCGTACGGTGCCGTCGCCATCGGGACGAACAGCCCGTGGGTGCCGCCGACGGACTCGGCGAGGGGGGTGCCGGCCGGGGCGACGGCGACGACGGTGAGGCCGCGGCGGTACGCCTGGTCGGCGAGGAGGGCGAGGCTGGGTTCGGTGCCGTCCGGGGTGGTGATCAGGAGCAGGTCGACCGAGCCCGCCCAGCCGGGGAGTTCCCAGCGCAGGGCGCCCGCGGCGGGGGCGACGCCGGTGGGGGCGAGGCGGACCACGGGGCTGCCGGGGCCCGCCAGGGTGCCGAGGAGGTCGGCGGTGTGGGTGGCGGCGGCGCCGGGCCCGGCGATCAGTACGGCGCGGGGGCGGCCGTCGGGTTTGAGGTTGCCGACGCCGGCCTCGGCGGCATGCCGGGCGGCGGTGCGCACGCGGGCGCCGGCCTCGGCGGCACCGCGCAGCAGGCCCCGGCGGTCGGCCTCGGCGAGGCCCTCCGGGCTGTCGAGCAGCGATTCGTCCAGCATGGGCGGCAGCCTCCGATGGCCGGGGGTGGCTACGACGTCTAAGACCCTACGGGGTGTGGGGGCCTTGGACGGTACGGCGGTGTCCTCGACGGTACGACGGGTCGGGCCGCGTCACTCGGGGCGGCGGGCCTCGTCCACGAGGAGGACCGGGATGCCGTCGCGGACCGGGTAGGCGAGACCGCAGTCCTGGCCGGTGCAGATCAGCTCGGCGTCCTGCTCCTTGAGGGGGGCGTGGCAGGCCGGGCAGGCGAGGATCTCCAGGAGGCCGGCTTCGAGCGGCATGGGGTGTGTCCCTTCGGGGGCGGGGTTTCTCGGACCGCTGGTCAGCGTACCGCGGGGGTGCGGGCGGGGCGGGGCCTTGCCCACCCACCCGCCCGACTCGGTTGGCCGAGGGGTGGAGGTAGGGGCCCCGCGGGCCGGGGTGATCAGGGCGGCTTCCGTCACGTCCCGGCTTTGCCCACCCACCCGCCCGAACCGGTTGGCCGAGGGGTGGAGGCACGGGCCCTGCGGGCCGGGGTGGAGGTGGCGGGGTGGGGACAGACAGCCGGGGGGTCGGAGGGCCGCAGTGGTGGGGCTGGGGCCCGGTGGCCGGCAGGAGGCAGACAGCCAGGCAGGAGGGCCGCGGTAGTGGGACCGAGGCCCGGAGGCCGGACAGGAGACAGACAGCCGCGGGGAAGGGCCGCAGTGGTGAGACCGGGGCCCGGCGGCCGGGCAGAAGGCAGACAGCCGGGGGAAGGGCCGCGGTAGTGGGGCTGGGGCCCGGTGGGCGGGCAGGAGACAAGCAGCCGGAGGGAGGGCCGCAGTGGTGAGACCGGGGCCCGGCGGCCAGGCGGGAGACAGACAGCCAGGCAGGAGGGCAGCGGTGGTGGGACCGGGGCCCGGCGGGCGGGCGCGAGCCGGGATGGTGGGATTCGGCCCCCTGATGTGGCCCCGGCTCTCGGCTCTCTCCCCCGGCCCCACCCCACCTCGCCCGGCAGGGAAGCCGGGCGGGGGGCGGGACGGGGATGTCACGCCCTGATGATGGCCAGCGCCTCGTCGCGGATCTTGGTCATCGTGGGCTCGTCCTTCGCCTCGGCGTTCAGGCGGAGGAGGGGCTCGGTGTTGGAGGGGCGGACGTTGAACCACCAGTCGGGGGCGGAGACGGTGAGGCCGTCGAGGTCGTCCAGGGTGACGCCGGCCCGCCCCTCGTACGCGGCGCGGATCGCGGCGAGGCGGCCGGACTGGTCGGCGACGGTGGAGTTGATCTCGCCGGAGCCCGCGTAGCGGTCGTACTGGGCGACGAGCGAGGACAGCGGGCCCTCCTGGCCGCCGAGGGCGGCGAGGACGTGCAGGGCGGCCAGCATGCCGGTGTCGGCGTTCCAGAAGTCCTTGAAGTAGTAGTGCGCGGAGTGCTCGCCGCCGAAGATCGCGCCGGTGCGGGCCATCTCGGCCTTGATGAAGGAGTGGCCGACGCGGGTGCGGACCGGGGTGCCGCCGTTCTCGCGGACGACCTCGGGGACCGTGCGGGAGGTGATCAGGTTGTGGATGATCATGCCTTCGCCGCCGTTGCGCGCCAGCTCGCGCGCGGCGACCAGGGCGGTGATCGCGGACGGGGAGACCGGGTCGCCGTTCTCGTCCACGACGAAGCAGCGGTCGGCGTCGCCGTCGAAGGCGATGCCCAGGTCCGCGCCCTCGGCCGGGACGCGCTTCTGGAGGTCCACGAGGTTGGCCGGGTCGAGCGGGTTGGCCTCGTGGTTCGGGAAGGTGCCGTCCAGTTCGAAGTACATCGGCACGAGGGTCAGGGGCAGGCCGGCGAAGACCGTGGGCACCGTGTGGCCGCCCATGCCGTTGCCCGCGTCGACCACGACCTTCAGGGGGCGGATCGCGCGCAGGTCGACCAGCGAGCGCAGGTGCGCCGCGTAGTCCTCCAGCGTCTCGCGCGAGCTGAGGGTGCCCGGCTCCGCGGCCGGTTCCGGGGCGCCCGACTCCAGCCATTCCTCGACCAGTTCGCGGATCTGCGCGAGACCGGTGTCCTGGCCGACCGGGGCGGCGCCGGCGCGGCACATCTTGATGCCGTTGTACTGGGCCGGGTTGTGCGAGGCGGTGAACATCGCGCCGGGCAGGTCCAGCGCGCCGGAGGCGTAGTAGAGCTGATCGGTGGAGCACAGGCCGATCTCGGTCACGTCCACGCCGCGGTCCGCCGCGCCGCGCGCGAAGGCGCGGGACAGACCGGGGGACGAGGGCCGCATGTCGTGGCCGACGACGATCGCCGACGCGCCCGTCACCTGCGCGAAGGCGGCGCCGAAGAGTCCGGCCAGTGTTTCGTCCCACTGGTCCGGGACCACTCCGCGTACGTCGTACGCCTTCACGATCTGCGACAGATCAGCAGTCACGGCCAACCCTCCTGAAAGTTCTCTGGCCCCCACAAACTACCCGTTCGCGGTAAGGGGGAGGTGTGCGGACACCTGGGGCGCGCGTCCTCCGGGAGGAACCCGGAAGCACCGGGAGGAGTGGCGGGGCGGGTGGCGCTCCGGGACGACCCCTACGGGGGAGCGTCCGTCATCCCCCCGCGGACGCCGGTCAGTTGTCGGGGGAGCGCAGGACCCGCAGATGGCCGCGGCGGGCCACCTCCATGGGGTCCGCGGCGCGGGCCCCGCCGCCTGCCCCGGCCGCGCGTTCCTGGGGGCGGGCGGCCTCGCGCACGGCGTTGGCGAGCGCCTCCAGGTCGTCGCCGCTGGGCCGGGCGGGGGCGGAGCCGTCGAGGAGACGGACGACCTCCCAGCCGCGCGGGGCGGTGAGGCGCTCGGAGTGCTCGGCGCACAGGTCGTAGCAGTGGGGTTCGGCGTAGGTGGCGAGCGGGCCGAGGACCGCGGTCGAGTCGGCGTAGACGTACGTCAGCGTCGCGACGGCGGGTCGGCCGCAGGCGGTGCGCGAACAGCGACGTACAGGGCTCACGACGTTGGACGGTACCGCACTCTTGAGCGGGCCGCGACGACTCTCCACCAGGTCACTCCCCCGTGTCGTGCTGTGAGACGCCCCACATACCCCTGGAAACAGGCCCTGTTGAGCCGCAGAGAGGGGGGTTTCGGGGTGCTCGGGTGGGACTGTTTCCGGTCATGAGTCAGTACAAACACGGTCAATTGCCTTGTGTTCTGGGGACTTGAAGGGTTCGTGGACGGTTGCCGAAATGCGCCGGGGCTTGGCCGGAACGGTCGTCCCGCGACAGGAAAGCGGCAGAACGCGGCGGGAAGTCGCCGGTGGCCGGTTGGCGCGTGCGACCGGGCGGGCGGGGCGGCCGGGGACTACGCTTCACCAGTGATGGACAACCGTGTACCGCCCCGAGCCGCAGGCCCCGGACCCCGTCGCCGTGATCGTCACGGGCGGGGCATGCGGGGGCCGATCGCACCGCCGCAGGTGCCGTTGGCGGCGAGCCGGGCGGAGGTGTTCGACGATCTCGTGCAGGACTCCGTGGAGCGGCTGGAGCGGCGGTGGCCGCAGCTCGCCGAGGTGGAGTTCCTGGTGCTGGAGGTGCCTCGCCTCGAAGGGCAGGAGTCGGTCGCCCTGTGGGGGGACGAGGCGGTGCCGCTCGGGGGGATCGTGCCGGCGCGGCAGGGGCGGCGGGCGCGGGTCGTGGTGTACCGGCGGCCGGTGGAGATCCGGTCGAAGGGGCGGGACGAGCGGGCGGCGCTCGTCCACGAAGTGGTCGTGGAGCAGGTCGCGGAGCTGCTGGGGCTGACGCCGGAGACGGTGGATCCGCGGTACGGGGAGGATTAGGCCCCGCCGCCCGCTGCCCGCCGCCCGCTGCCCGCCCGCGCTGTCGGGTTGGCCCGCGCTGTCCGTTCGGCCTCTGCTGTCTGGTCGACCCGCGCTGTCGCGGGCCGGGGGCGGGTGCCGTTCACCCACCCCCGTACGGCGTGCCCCGGAGCCTGCCCCCTACTTCTGGAGGATCGACAGGTCCTCGTCCGTCTTCGGGACCGAGACCAGCCCCCTGTCGCTCGGCAGGGTCTGGATGGTGAACCCGGAGGGGTCGGTCGAGGTGAGGGTGCGGGAGGCGTAGACGGGGGTGGCGGTGAGGGGCTCGACGGTCAGGGCGTAGGTGCCCTTGGCGCCGGAGGGGACCGGGGCGTCGACGTCCTGAGTGGTGCCGGACTTGATCGTGTAGGTCTTGCTGACCGCCGTACCGCCCTCGCTGCCCGCCGAGGCGGTGACCTTGACCCTGGCCGTGCCGGTGGGCGCGGTCAGGGCGAGGGTGGTGCCCTTGGCGCTGTTGTCGGCCGCGGTGGCGCGCGCGCCGACGGGGGCGGTGGCCGGGATGAACGCGGTCTCCTGGTTCGCGCCCTTGCCCCGGACCACCCGCAGCGCGGCGACGACCGGCACCGACTGGTCGGTGGGGGTCAGGACCAGGGAACCGGCCTCGCCGCGGGTGAGCGGGCCGAGGTCGGCCGCGGTGGTCATGCCGGACTTGACGTGCAGTTCCTCGTTGCCCGCCGGGGTGATCAGGCCGTCGGGCGAGGCGAGCCGGATCTTGAGGTCGGCGTCGTCGCCACCGGGCGTGAAGGCGATCAGGCGTACGTCGGTGGCGTCCTTGGGGATGCCCGGCAGCACCAGGCTGCCGGCCGGGTCGGCGGCCGCGGCCAGCCAGTCGCCGCCCGACTTGTCGTCCAGCGCCTGCACCGTGGCGCCGACCCGGCCGCTGCGCACGCTGACGTGCACGGTCAGGTCGTCCTGCCGTTCGTCGGTCAGCGTGGACAGCAGGATCGGCTCGCTGGTGTGCGGCTTGACCGTGAGGTTCTCCCCCAGCGGCGACTTGATCGCGCCGTTCTTGCCGTACAGCTCGACGTCCACGACGGCGGCGGAGTCGTCCGGGTTGGTCAGATGGACGTAGTCGGTACGGCCGGCGGCGGTGCTGGCGCCCGGGAACCAGAACTCCGTGTCGGCGGGTGTGCAGGCGACGCCCTGGAGGCCGCGGCCGGTACCGGCGTCGATCTCGGTGGTCTCCTGGACGGTCCAGCCGGGCGCGAACTTCCCGTCGGCGGTGCCGATCAGCGCGGGTGTGTCGGCGCCTGAGGTGTCGGCGGTGACCGGGGTGCCGGGCGCCTTCGGGGTGAGTACCGGTTGGTCGGCGGTCGTCTTCTTGCCGCCCTTGCCCTTGCTCTTGCCCTGCGGGGTGCCGCCCGTGCCGTCCGCCGACTGCGCGGGGGCGGCCTGGAGTTGGGCCTTGCCGCTGCTCGGGGCGCCCTGGGTGACGGGCGTGAACGAGGTGTACGTCGTGTCCGCGATGTCCGAGACGCTGGGCGCCGGGCACAGCAGGCCGGTGCGCTGCACGGGCAGTTGGGCGGCGGCGCCGGACGCCGCGGCGCCGGACCCGGCGGCGCCGGACGCGGACGGGGTGGTCAGCGCAGCGAACGCGGTGACGGCGGCCAGCGCGGTGGTGCCGGCGATCAAGGACAGGGTGGTGCGGTTCACTGCTGGCTCCCGTCGGGGCGCTCGCTGCCGGTGCCGTGGTGCGGCCGGGCGGGGTCGTAGCCCTGCTGGGCGGGGTCGTACGCCGGGTCGTAGCCCTGCTGCTGGTACGCCGCCGGGTCGTACGGCTGCTGTTCGGCGGTGCCGCCGTAGGCGTACGGGTCGTACGACGCCGTTCCGTAGGGGTCGGCCTGGTACGTCTGCGGGTCGTAGCCGCCCTGTTGGTAGGGGTCGGTGCCGTAGCCGGGGTACGGGGCGTCGGCGTAGGGGGTGGCGTACGACTCGTCGTAGGAGGGGTCGTACGGCTGCTGGTGCGGGATCTGGGGCTCGGCCGGGGCCGGGGGCATGTCCGGGGCGTCCCCTGCGGGCATCTCCCCCATGGGGGTCTCCCCTACGGGGGCTTGCGCTGCGGGGAGTTCCGCGGCGGACTCCTCCTCGGCCTGGGCGCGCAGGCGGCGGGCGCGGCGGCCCTCGCCCGTGGCGGCCTGCGCGGGCACCGGCTCCTCCTCGGGGAGGTCGTCGTCCACGTCGCGCCGGCGGCCCGGCAGGGCGAGGACGACCAGGACGACGGCGAGCGCGCCCTGGGCCCAAAGCCAGGCGGTGTGGGTGATCGGCTCGTCGTAGGTGACGTCCAACCGGCCGCCGGTGGACGGGAGTCGGAAGCCCTGGGCCCAGCCGTCGACGGTGGTGCGGGTGAGCGGCTTGCCGTCGAGGGTGGCGGTCCAGCCGGGGGCAGCGCTGTCCGCGAGGCGCAGGACGCGGCCGTCGGAGCCGGCGGGGACGGTGGTGTGGATGTCCACCGGTCCCGCCTCGACCGGCTGGGTGCTGCCCGAGTCGACGGAGTCGGAGGTGCCCGCGGGCAGGATGACCGCGCGGGAGACCTCCTGGTCGACACGCCACAGGGCGTTGCCGTTCTGCTGGCTGAGCCGGGCCAGGCCGGGGGTGGCGTCGAGGACGCGGGTGATGTCGCGGGGCGCGCCCTTGTGGACGAGGACGTAGCGCACGGCGAAGCCGCCGAGTTCGTCGGCCTGGTCGGCGCCGGAGCCGGCGACCAGGTTGGCGACGACCTTGTCCAGGCGTGCGTTGTGGCCGTCGGCGGCGGCGAGTTCGGCGTCTCCCATGCGGGCGCCGGCGCCGCGTACGAGGGTGTAGCTGACGCGCGCGGTGGAGTCGCTGTCCAGGACGAGGGTGCGGGCCCGGTCGCCGGTGGTGGAGTCCTCGGCGACGAACGCGGGCACCTGGGCCGGGTCGCGGCGCTGCACGGGGCCGTCGGCGCCGCGGACCATCCAGGCGGCGGCGAGCACCAGGGGGCCCACGGCGGCGGTGAGGGCGATCAGGGCGGCCAGCGGCTGGCGCCAGCCGAAGCTCTGCTCGGCCACGCGCGCGCGGGCGCCGTCGGCGCCGAGGGCGGCGGCGGCCAGCAGGGCGATGCCGTAGACGAGGGTGGCGGGACCGGCCCAGGCGGACCGGTTGGCGAGGACCGCGAAGACGAGGCCGGTCAGGGCGACGGCCCAGGCGGTGCGGATGCCCAACTGCCGCTGCGAGCGCAGCAGTGCGGCGAGGGCGGCGAGCACGATGCCGAGCAGCAGCAGGCCGCTCATGGTGCCGGGGCCGCCGGGGCTGGCGCCGAGCAGGTCGAGCGCGGAGGCGGACGAGGCGCCGTAGGCCAGGCCCGCTTCCTTGAAGAAGCCGGTCGGCAGCAGGGTCAGCGACCAGGGGGCCAGCAGCACCAGCGGGGTGCCGAGCTGGACGAGCAGGCGCAGGCCGTGGGCGACCAGGTCGGCGCGGCGCAGCACCAGCACGCCGAGGCCGAGGATCAGCGCGATGGGCCAGACGATCGGGGTGAAGGCCGTGGTGATGGTCAGCAGCAGGGCGTACGCCCAGGTGGCGCGCCAGCTGCCGCGGGCGCCGGTGCGGCTGGTGAGGCCGCCCGCGGCGATGCCCGCGCGGGCGATCAGCGGCAGCAGCACGGCGAGTACGGCGGTGCCGATGCGGCCGCCGGCCAGGGCGCCGGTGGTGGCGGGCAGGAAGGCGTAGGCGATGGCCGCCCAGGCGCGCAGCAGCCGGGAGGTGACCAGGGGCCGGGAGGCGAAGTAGGCGGTGAATCCGGCGAGCGGCACCGAGCAGACCAGCAGCACGGTGACCGCGACTCCGGCGGAGCCGAACAGCAGGGTGGCCAGGGTGGCGACGATGGCGAGGTAGGGCGGTGCGGCGGGGGTGCCGCCGGTGCCGACCGGGTGCCAGGCGTCCGCGAAGCGGGACCACAGGTCGCCGGCGCTCGCCGGGGCGGGCAGCAGGGCGCCGCCGCCGAGCGCGCCGCCGGTGAGCAGGGCGCGGCAGGCGACCAGGGAGATGACCAGCAGGGCGAGGAAGAGGACCGGTCCGGGCCTGCGGGCGATCCGCTTGAGGCGGACGAACTGCTCGACCTCCAGGAAGTCGGCGTCGTCGCCGCCGGGTCCGGATTCCACGGCGCCGCCGTGCCGGCCTGCCGTGGTGTCGGTGTCGGAGCCGCCGGTGAAGTTGCCCGCGAACTGTTCCACGGTGGCGCGGATGGTGGCGCCGGGGGGCGGGAAGAGGGCGCGCAGTTCGTCCTTGCCGATCCGCGGGGTGCCGCGGCGGCGCCGGGCGGCGATGATCCGCTCGGGCCGCAGCAGGGTGCCCAGCAGGCCGCGGATCTCGTCGACGGCCTGGCCCGGCACCTTGCCGACGAGGTAGGCGACGGTCCGCAGGAGGGTGCCGAGGACGAGCCGGAGCAGCACCCAGGGCAGCGCGGCGGTACGGGTGTTGGCGAGCAGGGTGTGGACGGCTCCGGCCTTGTCGACCTTGTGCGGGGAGGCGGCGGTGCGGCCCACGCAGTCCACGGCGCGGCGCTCGCGGGAGGCGGCCTCGGCGTGTCGTACGACCGCGTCGGGGGCGATCAGGACGCGGTGGCCGGCGAGGTGGGCGCGCCAGCACAGGTCCACGTCGTCGCGCATCAGGGGCAGTCGGCGGTCGAAGCCGCCGAGCTGTTCGAAGACGTCGCGGCGGATCAGCATGCCGGCGGTGGAGACGGACAGCACGGTGCGGACGTGGTCGTGCTGGCCCTGGTCCTGTTCGCGGCGGTCCAGACCGGTCCAGCGGCGGCCGGAGTTGGCGATGGAGACGCCGACTTCCAGCAGTTGCCTGCGGTCGTACCAGCCGCGGAGTTTGGGGCCGACGATGGCCACGTCGTCGCGGCCGAGTTCGAGTTCGTTCTCGACGACCTTCAGGAGCTGGGCGAGGGCGTCGGGTTCGGGGGCGCAGTCGTCGTGCAGCAGCCAGAGCCACTGGATCGGTTCGCCGTACGGCAGTTCGGGGAGGTCGTAGGCGTCGTCGCGCCAGGTGCGGGTGGCCGGGTCCCAGCCGCTGGGGCGCTTGAGGTACGGCAGCTCGTCCGGGGTGAGGAGGGGGGCGGTGCGGCTGGCCTCCTCGACGGCCTGGCCGAAGCCGGTGCGGCGGGCGAGGTGCAGCACGCCCGCGTCACCGAGGGCTTCGCCGAGCAGTTGGGCGGAGTTGTCCGCGCTGCCGGTGTCGGCGGCCACCGCGTGCTGGACGGGGCGTTCCTGGCCGAGCAGCCCGGCGATCGCGTCGGGCAGCCAGCGCGCGCCGTCGTGGGAGACGAGGACGGCGGTGACGACGTGACGCGGAAACTCGGGTGGGCGGGCCGGGTCGAACGCCGCCTGGGGGGCCGGGTCGAACGCCGCCTGGCGGGCTGGGTCGAACGCTGCTGCGGCGGCCGGGTCTTGGGCCGGCGTGTGGCTGTGCACGGACATCGAGGTACGGGCCCCGGTTCGCTGGACTGCGGTGGACACCCGCGCCCCCAGGGCCTCGATGGGCTCGCGGGGACAGCGGGGCGTCTCGGACGAGCGACCACACTATCGGCTGCCCACGACGACGGCCCGCCGCCTGTGGATAACCCACGGGCAGCGGGCCGTTCGGGATGTTTTCTCAGGTATGGCGCGGGTATGTACCGGGTGCCCGCGCCGTCGGCGCGCGGTCAGACGGCGGCCTTCTTCAGCCGGCGGCGCTCCCGCTCGGACAGGCCGCCCCAGATGCCGAAGCGCTCGTCGTTGGCGAGGGCGTATTCGAGGCATTCGGACCGGACCTCGCAGGCGAGGCAGACCTTCTTGGCCTCTCTGGTGGAGCCGCCCTTCTCGGGGAAGAAGGACTCGGGGTCGGTCTGGGCGCACAGCGCGCGCTCCTGCCAGCCGAGTTCCTCGTCCGCGTCGTCGACCAGCAGTTGCTGCACCAGCTCGGTCATGTGCGCCCCTCGTCTGTCTTTCACGTCCCCGTGCGTAGCCGTTACCGATTTCGGCTGAACGACACGAGTGAAATTACAAGTGTGCTGCTCCGGGCGAGTCAAGCCGAGATCTGCTATTGAGCCCGTTATTCACTCTGCGGAACCAAGGCCATGCGGAAAGTGTTCAAATCGGCATAAACCCCGACACACGGCCGACCACGCGACCGACATCCGTCGGACGCCGCACTCCGCCCGGCACCCGCGCGGCCCTCTTACGGCACCCGCACGGCTCCTGTACGGAGAAAGACGTCCCGACGTTCGATCGCGTTGCACCGCTCGTCGAGCGCTCGGATGTGCCCCATGTGTCCCGGCTTCCCGAGCAGCAAACCTCACGACGGTCAGATGACCCGGATGAGGTGAAATGTGTCCCACATGGCGGGCATCGAGTTGACAGTGCAGGTGTGAACCGTTGTCCTAGGGGGCATGCTCGCGAACTCGGTATCCACCTCGACCCGCCCCGCCGGGTCCCACGGTGCTGCCCGGGCCCGCTGTAGCTGTTGTCGCTGTTCCAGCTGTTGAGCCGACCCCTTCCGCTTTTCCGGGTCTCCGCTCCGGCCGCCGCCGACGCCCCGCCCCGCGCGCGCTCGGCCGTTCTTCCTTCGCAGCCCCTCCCGCCGGGCTTCCACTCTTCTCAGCCGAGGAACCAGCACACCCCCATGAACAGCGACAACGACCTCCAGATCGCCGGTGACCTGCTCGAGGTGCCGCACCTGCTGCAGCCGCCGCGCGAGCACCCGGCCACCGTCGCGGAGTTCGCCGGCCTGGCCCGCGCCATCGCCGCCGACCGCGCCCAGTGGGCGGACCTCGTGCGCTACGACGCCACGACCCGCTGGTACCACCGGCTGCGCACCGGCCCCGGATACGAGGTCTGGCTGCTGTCCTGGGTGCCGGGGCAGGGCACCGGGCGGCACGACCACGGCCGCTCCTTCGGCGTCCTCACCGTCCTGGAGGGCACGCTCACCGAACACACCCGGCGCGGCACCAGGACGCTCACGCCCGGCGCACAGCACGTGTCCGCGCCGGGGTACGCGCACGAGGTCGTCAACGACGCGCTGGAACCGGCCGTCAGCCTGCACATCTACTATCCGGGGCTGACCGAGATGCCCATGCACCCCGCCTCGCACGCCGGTGCGGGTGCCTCCCCCTTCTGCGAGGCGCGTGCGGTGACTGCCTGACGCGTTGTCGGACCCTCCTGCAAGACTGGTTCCCATGCGCATTGTGGTTCTGGCAGGCGGCATCGGTGGTGCCCGGTTCCTGCGCGGTCTCAAGCAGGCCGCGCCGGACGCGGACGTCACGGTCATCGGCAACACCGGCGACGACATCCACCTCTTCGGGCTGAAGGTCTGCCCGGACCTCGACACGGTGATGTACACGCTGGGCGGCGGCATCAACGAGGAGCAGGGCTGGGGGCGGTCCGGGGAGACCTTCCATCTCAAGGAGGAACTGGCGGCCTACGGGGTCGGGCCCGAGTGGTTCGGGCTCGGCGACCGGGACTTCGCCACGCACATCGTGCGGACGCAGATGCTCGGCGCCGGCTATCCGCTGAGCGCGGTCACCGAGGCCCTGTGCGACCGGTGGAAGCCGGGCGTGAAGCTGATCCCGATGACCGACGACCGGGTGGAGACGCATGTGGCCGTCGAGATCGACGGCGAACGCAAGGCGGTCCACTTCCAGGAGTACTGGGTGCGGATGCGGGCCGGCGTGCCCGCCGAGGCGGTGGTGCCGGTCGGCGCCGAGCACTCCAAGCCGGCCCCCGGCGTCCTGGAGGCCATCGCGGAGGCGGACGTCATCCTCTTCCCGCCCTCCAACCCGGTCGTGTCCATCGGCACGATCCTCGCGGTCCCCGGCATCAGGGAGGCCATCGCGGACGCGGGCGTGCCCGTGGTCGGCCTGTCCCCCATCGTCGGCGACGCGCCGGTGCGCGGGATGGCCGACAAGGTGCTCGCCGCGGTCGGCGTGGAGTCCACGGCCGCCGCGGTCGCCGAGCACTACGGCTCCGGCCTGCTGGACGGCTGGCTGGTCGACACCGTGGACGCGGCGTCGGTGGAGCGCGTGGAGACCGACGGCATCCGCTGCCGGGCCGTACCACTGATGATGACCGACGTGGCCGCGACCGCGCAGATGGCGCGGGAGGCCCTGGCGCTGGCCGAGGAGGTGCGGGACGCGTGAGCGGAAACCGCGCGGAGCGTCCCGCGTTCCAGGTCTGGGCTCCCGCCGGCCTGCCCGAGGTGCAGCCCGGCGACGACCTCGCCAAGCTGATCGCCGCCGCCGAGCCCGCCCTGGCCGACGGGGACGTGCTGATCGTCACCTCCAAGATCGTGTCCAAGGCGGAGGGCCGGATCGTCCGGGCCGACGACCGGGAGGCCGCGATCGACGCGGAGGCCGTGCGGGTCGTGGCCCGCCGGGGCACCCTGCGGATCGTGGAGAACCGGCAGGGCCTGGTCATGGCCGCGGCCGGGGTCGACGCCTCCAACACCCCCGCCGGGACCGTCCTGTTGCTCCCCGAGGACCCGGACGCGTCCGCACGGACGATCCGCGACGGACTGCGCGACACCCTCGGGGTCGAGGTCGGGGTGATCATCAGTGACACCTTCGGGCGACCCTGGCGCTCGGGGCTGACGGACGTGGCGATCGGCGCCGCCGGGGTGCGGGTGCTGGACGATCTGCGCGGGGGCACGGACGCGTACGGCAACCCGCTCAGCGCCACCGTGGTGGCCACCGCGGACGAGCTGGCCGCCGCCGGCGACCTGGTCAAGGGCAAGGCCGGGGGGCGGCCGGTCGCGGTGGTGCGGGGTCTGTCGCGGGTGCTGGACCGGGGCGGCGAGGCGGACACCGGCGCGCGGGCGCTGGTGCGCGGCGCGGCCGGCGACATGTTCCGGCTCGGCACCTCCGAGGCGGTCCGCGAGGCGGTGACCCTGAGGCGCACCGTAAGGGCGTTCACCGAGAAGCCGGTGGATCCGGGTTCGGTGCGGCGGGCGGTGGCGGCGGCCGTGACCGCGCCCGCGCCGCACCACACCACGCCCTGGCGGTTCGTGCTGCTGGAGTCCGCCGAGTCGCGCGGCCGGCTGCTGGACGCGATGCGGGACGCCTGGATCGCCGACCTGCGCCGGGACGGCAAGAGCGAGGAGTCCATCGCCAAGCGGGTCCGGCGCGGCGAGGTGCTGCGCAGCGCCCCGTATCTGGTGGTGCCGTGCCTCGTCATGGACGGGGCGCACCACTACGGGGACGAGCGGCGCGACGGTGCCGAGCGGGAGATGTTCGTCGTCGCCATGGGCGCGGGCGTGCAGAACTTCCTGGTGGCGCTGGCCGGGGAGAGCCTCGGCTCGGCCTGGGTGTCGTCCACGATGTTCTGCCGGGACGTGGTCCGCGAGACGCTCGGACTGCCCCCGGAGTGGGATCCGATGGGCGCCGTGGCGATCGGTCACCCCGCGGAGGCGCCGAAGCCTCGGGCGGAGCGGGATACGGAGGCGTTCATCGAGGTGCGGTGAGACGGGGCGGGGGGCTCGTCCCGAGGGCCTAGTCTCGAAGGGCGGCACCGCGGGCAGCGGCCGTACCGGCATTGCGAGGATCTGATCCGTGGCAGGACGTTTCGTTCAGCGGCCCACGCGTACGACCGTGCGCGGCGGGCAGGCCGGTGTGTCCGCGGGCGGCGGTGCGGCCGGGATACCGCGGCAGGCCGCGGTGCCCGCGCGGGTGCGGCGGTGGGTGCCCGAGGGACCGCTCGATCTCGGGCTGGTGCTCGGGCCGCTGAGGCGCGGGCCCGCCGATCCGACGTTCCGGGCCACGGCGGACGGATCCGTGTGGCGGGCGTGCCGCACCCCGGCCGGGCCCGGCACACTGCGGGTGCGGGCGTACGGCGGTGAGGTGCTCGGCGAGGCGTGGGGGCCCGGCGCGGAGTGGCTGCTCGACGGCCTGCCCGCGTTGCTCGGCGCGGCCGACGATCCGGAGGCATTCGTGCCCCGGCACCGGGTGGTGGCGCTGGCGCGGCACCGACGGCCGGGATTGCGGCTGACGCGGACCGGGCTGGTGCTGGAGTCGCTGATCCCCTCGGTGCTGGAGCAGAAGGTCACGACGGACGAGGCGTACCGGGCGTGGCGGCTGCTCGTACGGCGGTTCGGGGAGCCCGCGCCGGGGCCGGCGGGGCGTGGTGAGCGGCCGATGTCCGTCATGCCCGCGCCGCGGACGTGGGCGCTGATTCCCTCCTGGGAGTGGCACCGGGCCGGGGTCGACGACAAGCGCGCGTCCACGATCCTGCGGGCGGTGCGGGTGGCCGCGCGGCTGGAGCAGGCGGCGGGGATGCCGGCGGCGGAGGCCCGAGCGCGGCTGGAGGTGGTGCCGGGGGTGGGGGTGTGGACGTCGGCGGAGGTCGTGCAGCGGAGTCATGGGGCGGCGGACGAGGTGACGGTCGGGGACCTGCATCTGCCGGGGATCGTGGGGTGGGTGCTGGCGGGGGACCGGTACGCCGACGACTCCGAGATGCTGCGCCTGCTGGAGCCGTACGCCGGTCAGCGGCATCGCGCCGCCCGGCTGATCCTCTTGAGCGGCCTCGCCCCGGCGCGGCGGGTACCGAAGATGCCTCGGGTGGACATCGGGCTGCTGTGAGCCGGGGCGCGGCGGGAGTCGGGTCGCTTGCCCGCGCTGGCGGGGTGCCGCCGCGCCCACCCGTGCCGCCCCCAGCGGCACGACTGCCCGCAGCTATGCCCGTCAGGGGCGCGGGGAACTGCGCGACAAGTCACGACGCACCGGCACCCGGCGACCAAAACAAGCCCCCTCACCCCGGCCGCACCCCCCCCCCCCACCCACCTACTGGTCGGACGAGAACCGCACCGCCCCCGCCGGAATACGCGCGTCGCACCACACCCGCGCCCCCTCGCGGAGCTCATTGTCGGGGCCGATGACCGCGCCGTCGCCGATGACCGTGCCGGTGAGGACGGAGCGGGTGCCGACGCGGGCGCGGGTGCCGATCAGGGAGTCGGTGATGACCGCGCCCGGCTCGATGACCGCGCCCGGCAGGATCGTCGAGCCGAAGACCCGCGCGCCCTCCGCGACGAACGCGCCCTCCCCCACCACCGTGCCCCCGGTCAGCTTCGCGTCCGGCGCCACCTGGGCCGTCGGCAGCACCAGCCGGTCACCGCAGCGCCCCGGCACCGCGGGCGACGGCGCCCGCCCGAGCACCAGGTCCGCCGAGCCGCGCACGAACGCCGCCGGGGTGCCGAGGTCCAGCCAGTACGTGGAGTCGACCATGCCCTGGAGGTGCGCCCCGGCCGCGAGCAGCTGGGGGAACGTCTCGCGCTCCACCGACACCGGCCGGCCCGCCGGGATCGTGTCGATGACCGAGCGCCGGAAGACATAGGCACCCGCGTTGATCTGGTCGGTGACGATCTCCTCCGGCGTCTGCGGCTTCTCCAGGAACGCCAGCACCCGGCCCGTCTCGTCGGTCGGCACCAGGCCGTAGGCCCGCGGGTCGGACACCTTCGTCAGGTGCAGCGAGACGTCCGCGCCCGTCGACTCGTGGGTGTCGACCAGGGCCCGGATGTCCAGGCCCGTCAGGATGTCGCCGTTGAAGATCAGCACCGGCTCGTCGGGTCCCGAGCGCAGCCGCGAGGCCACGTTGCGGATCGCCCCGCCGGTGCCGAGGGGTTCCTCCTCGGTGACGTACTCGAGGTGGAGGCCCAGCGACGAACCGTCGCCGAAGTACGGCTCGAAGACCTCGGCCAGATAGCTGGTGGCAAGGACGATGTGCTCGACGCCCGCGGCTCTCGCCCTCGCCAGCTGGTGGGTGAGGAACGGCACGCCCGCGGCCCGGACCATGGGCTTGGGCGTGTTCACGGTGAGCGGGCGCAGCCGGGTGCCTTTGCCGCCGACCAGGAGGATCGCTTCTGTCACCTGTCGTCTCTGCTTCCTGCCGGGACCGGCCGAACTGTCTCGTTCTACTCGTATCGGCCGGTCAGTGTATGCAGACGGTAGCGACGGAGGCCGTGACGGCCACGCGGTTTGCCATGAGACGGGTGTGAGATCAGTGAGAGACGCGCCCCCGCCGCGCGCCCTCGCGCGCGTACCCTGTGCCGGGTGAACGCCACCGATCGCACCCCCGCCGACCTGCTGGCTTCCGCCCTCGCCGCGGATCCCGGCCGCCCGCTGGTGACCTTCTACGACGATGCCACGGGCGAACGCGTCGAACTCTCGGTCGCCACCTTCGCCAACTGGGTGGCCAAGACCGCGAACCTCCTCCAGGGCGACCTCTCCGTGGAACCGGGCGACCGGGTCGCGCTGCTGCTGCCCGCGCACTGGCAGACCGCGGTGTGGCTGCTGGCCTGCGCCTCGGTGGGCGCGGTCGCGGACGTGGCCGGGGACCCCGCGGCGGCCGACGTGGTCGTCAGCGGGCCGGACACGCTGGAGGCGGCGCGGGCGTGCCGGGGCGAGCGGGTCGCGCTGTCCCTGCGGCCGCTCGGCGGACGGTTCCCGCAACCGCCGCAGGGGTTCCTCGACTACGCCGTGGAGGTGCCGGGCCAGGGCGACCGGTTCGCCTCCGCGGACGACGGGGAGTCGGCGCTGATCGTGGCCGGCGCGGAGTTCAGCGGGGCCGAGGTCGTGCAGAAGGCCCTCGCCGACGCGGAGGGGCTGGAGCTGACGGGGCCCGGTTCGCGGCTGCTGTCGGGGCTGCCGTACGACACCTGGGAGGGGCTCAGCGCGGGGCTGTTCGCGCCGCTGGCCAGCGGGGGGTCCGTGGTGCTCTGCCGGAATCTGGAGCGCCTGGACGAGGAGGCGCTGGCGAAGCGGATCGAGAGCGAGAGGGTGACGGCGGTACGGCGGTGACGGCGGGCGGAGGCGGGTGCCGGAGGTCGGATGCCGAGTGCCGGTACGTCGTGGCTTTCGCGCGGTTCCCCACGCCCCCCGGGTCGGGACGCGTCCTCCCCTTGGCGTAGCAGAGGGCGCCTCACCTCGCCCTTGCGCCGCATCGTCGTAGGAGTACGCAGGAAACACCTCCTCCACTCCAGGGGCGCCACGCCGTGATCCACTCCCCCTCTTCCGCCGGCGGGTCGTCCGCGACCGGGGCAGGACTGGCGCGGCGGCGTCGGCGGCGGTGGGCCACGGGGGCCGGGCTCGGGGCGGCGGTGCTGGTGCTGGCGGCCGTCGGGGCGGGGTGGGCGGCGTACGACCGGCTCAGTGCCAACATCCGGGCCGATGACGCGGCGGCCGCCGAGCTGGGCCGGTACGCGCGCGAGCGGCCCGCGGTCGTGGCGCCCGGCGCGCGGAACATCCTGCTGATCGGGTCCGACAGCCGGGCCGGGGACGGCAATTCCCGCTACGGGCGGGACCTCGGCAGTCAGCGGTCGGACACGACGATCCTGCTGCACCTGGCGGCGGACCGGCGCAGCGCCACCGCCGTGTCCGTGCCGCGGGACCTGATGGTGGACATCCCCGGCTGCCTCCAGGGCGACGGCACCCGCGGCCGGCCGGTGTTCGCGATGTTCAACCACGCCTTCGAGCTGGGCGGTTCGGCGTGCACGGTCCGCACCGTGGAGAAGCTCACGGGCATCCGCGTCGACCACCACATGGTCGTGGACTTCAGCGGCTTCAAGGACATGGTGGACGCCGTGGACGGGGTACGGGTCTGCCTGAAGGAGCCCATCGACGACAAGGCCGCGCGGCTCAGGCTGCCCGCGGGCGAGGTCACGCTCGACGGCGAGCAGGCCCTCGGCTACGTACGGGCCCGCGAGTCGCTGGGCGACGGCAGCGACACCGAGCGGATGCGGCGCCAGCAGCGGTTCCTCGGCGCGCTGGTCACGAGGGTGCGCGGCAACGACGTACTGCTGAACCCGCTGCGGCTGTACGCCGTGCTGGACGCGGCGACCTCCTCGCTCACCACCGATCCGGGCCTCGCCGATCTGGGCGACCTGTACCGGCTGGTGCGGACACTGCACGACATCCCCACCGGGCGGATGCAGTTCCTGACGGTGCCGAGGGAGCAGTACGTCTACGACGCCGACCGCGACCAACTCGTGGAGCCCGAGGCCGAGAAACTGTTCCGGCGGCTGCGCGCGGACCAGCCGGTGGTGGTCGCCGGACAGGCGCCCGAGAAGCCGCCGGCGCCGCAAAAGGGCACAAAGAGCGGCCCTTCCCCCGCGCCCACCTACACCGGGAACACGGCCGCCGAGCACGGCTGCGCGTAAGGCGTTCACCGAGGCGTCCGGCTTCCGCTCAGAAAATGAGGCGGATTGCCCGGTTGTAGGGACGACGGATTTGTCACCGGGGCCCCTAGACGCTGAACTGGGCGGATAGTGTGAGCGATCCGGTGCACGTGGCCACGAGGTCCGACCTGGGGTCGTGCACTGTTTCACCGAGACCCGAGCGCCTTTGAGGGGGAAGGCGCCGCGTGGCCCCGACGGAGGATTCGGACAACCGTGGACGCGCAAGGCCGTGGGCGGGCGGAGAACATCGATCCCGCAGACCAGTGGGTACTCAATCCGAACACCGGCGAATACGAACTGCGACTGCCTCCTTCCGGAACGCAGTCGGTCCCCGGGCCGCGCAAGCCGTCCGCCCAGGACGGGGACGGACCCCGGCGCCGCCGGCGCAACGACATGGCGCCCGGTGAGACCCGCGAGATGAGCACGGTGCCCGCGCAGGACGGCGGGCACGAGAAAGGCGGGACACGCACCCAGGACGGGGCGCGCGCCCAGGGCGGATCGCGGGTCCAGGACGGGGGCCGTACCCGCGAGGGTTCCCGCGCCGGGGACAAGGCGCGCGCCGGGAACGTGCCGCCGCCGAGGACCTCCCGGCGCCGTACCACCGAGCCCGAAAGCGCACCGGGACGGCGCGGCCGGCGGCCGGTGAAGAAGAAGTCGAAGGCGAAGAAGGTACTGGCGTGGACCGCCGGCGGCACCGCCTTCGTGCTTCTCGCGGTCGGCACCGCCGGATACCTGTACCTCAAGCACCTTGAGGGCAACATCAGCGCCACCGATGTCGGGGACGCGGGCTCCAAGGGCTTCAGCAAGGACGAGGCCTTCAACCTGCTGATCATCGGTACCGACAAGCGCACCGGCAAGGGCAACGAGGGCTACGGCGACTCGGGCAGCGTGGGGCACGCGGACACCAACATCCTGCTGCACGTCTCGAAGGACCGGACGAACGCGACCGCGCTGAGCATCCCGCGCGACCTGATCGTGAACGTCCCGGACTGCGAGACCGTCCAGCCCGACGGCAGCAAGAAGGTCATCCCCGGCACGGACAACGTGCGCTTCAACACCAGCCTCGGCCAGGACGGCCGCGATCCGGGCTGCACCATGCGCACCGTCGAAGCGGTCACCGGCATACACGTCGACCACTTCATGATGGCCGACTTCAACGCGGTGAAGACGCTGACCAGCGCCGTGGGCGGTGTGGAGGTGTGCGTCGCGCACCCGGTGGACGACAAGGAGTCCCACCTCAAGCTGCCCGCGGGCAAGTCGGTGGTGGAGGGCGAGCAGGCCCTCGCCTTCGTGCGCACCCGGCACAGCTTCGGCAACCAGGGCGACCTGGACCGCATCAAGGTCCAGCAGCAGTTCCTGGGCTCGCTGATGCGCAAGATGTCCTCCAGCGACACCCTCACCAACCCCTCGAAGGTGATGGACCTCGCGGAGGCGGCCACCAAGGCGCTGACCGTCGACACCGGCATAAAAAGCATCAGCACGCTGAAGGACATGGCGCTCGAACTCAAGAAGGTACCGCCGAAGAACATCACCTTCACCACGGTGCCGGTGGTGGACAACCCCGCCGAGAAGGTCCACGCGACGGTGGTGCTCAACCAGTCGGAGGCGCCGGCGGTCTTCCAGGCCATACAGAACGACGTGTCCTTCACCGACGTCAAGCGCAAGGAGAAGGCCGCCAAGGACGCGCAGGCCGCCCGGCTCAAGGGCACCAGGTCCGCACCCGGCGACGTACGCGTGCGCATCCTCAACAGCGAGGCGGCGCCGGGCAGCGCGCAGGCGGTGCTCGACTGGCTCCAGAACACCGAGGGCGTGCTGAAGTCGGAGAACGCGGGCAACGCCCCGGCCGGGCTGCCGAAGACCACGCTGGAATACGCGCCCGACCAGGCCGCGCAGGCACGGGAGTTGGCCGCGCTGATGGGGCTGCCCGGCTCGGCGCTCAAGCCGGGTTCGAGCGTCGTCAACTCCCAGGGGCTGCCCGCGATGACCCTGACCCTGGGCAAGGACTTCAAGGCCGCGGGCACGCCGATCGCCGCCCCGGACAAGGCGCCGAAGGTCGACAAGTCAACGGCCGACGAGGTTAAGTGCGCCTCATAGGTAACCCTGCGGGCCCGTCGTGCGTCTAACTACTCGGCGCGGGACGGGCCCGTCGCATGGCGCAAAAGGGCGGGGAGGGCAGGGAGAGTGGCGCAGAGCGAAGTGCGGGGTGACGCTGCCGGACTGGACGACACGATGGCACTCAACCCGCGGACGGCGAACCCGGAAGCGAGTGCCGGACGGCACGGCGGCGGGCGGCGCAAAGGGGGCTCGGGCTCGGGGGGGCCGGGCGGTCCGGAGGGTGCCACGGCCGGCCGCCGGCGTCGCCGGCGCGCGCTGCGCTGGTCGGCGACCATCCTCGCGGTGGTCATACTCGGCACGGCGGGCGCCGGATACCTCTATTACCAGCACCTCAACGACAGCATACGCACGGGCGAGCGCAGCAGCGGTGACGCCAAGGCGCGCAAGACCGCCCCGAACGCCGCCGGACAGACCCCGCTGAACATCCTGCTGGTCGGCTCGGACAGCCGTAACTCGGCGGAGAACCTGAAGCTGGGCGGCAGCAAGAGCAGCGTCGGCGATCCCCCGCTCGGGGACGTGCAGATGCTCATCCACATATCCGCCGACCGCAAGAGCGCCGCGATGGTGAGCATCCCGCGCGACACCCGCGTCGACATCCCCAAGTGCACGGATCCGGACACCGGCAAGGTCTATCCGGCGACCAACGACATCATCAACACCACCCTCGGCCGGGGCGGCGCCGGCTGCACGCTGGCCACCTGGGAGAACCTCACCGGGGTCTACATCGACCACTGGATGACGATCGACTTCGCGGGCGTGGTGCGGATGGCGGACGCCATCGGCGGCGTCGACGTCTGCGTGAAGCAGAACGTCTGGGACCGCCCGACCGCGGCCCAGCGCGGCGGCTCCGGGCTGAAGCTGACGGCCGGCACCCACAAGATCAAGGGCGTGCAGGCGCTCCAGTGGCTGCGCACCCGGCACGCCTGGGGCAGCGACCCGTTGCGCGCCCGCGCCCAGCACATGTACCTCAACTCCATGCTCCGCACGCTCAAGTCGCAGAACGTGTTCACCGACACCGGGCGCCTGATGGACCTGGCCGACGCGGCCATCAAGTCCCTCAAGGTCTCCAAGGAGATCGGCACGGTCAAGAAGCTCTACGACCTCGGCATGGAGATGAAGTCCGTGCCGTCGGACCGCATCACGAGCGTGACGATGCCCAACCTCCCGGACCCGCGGGACCCCGACAACCACGTCGTCCCGGACACGACCGACGCGAACAAGCTCTGGGAGATGCTCCGGGACGACATCCCGCTGGACAAGAACGGCGGGGCCGCGGGCTCCCAGCAGGCCGCGGACAAGCCGAAGCCGTCTAAGTCGCCGTCCACCGACCCGTCCCGGCTCGGCGTCCTGGTCCAGAACGGCACCGGCTCGGCCACCGAGGCGGCGGTCCCCGGCCGCGCCCGCACCATCGCCGAGGCGCTCGCGGCGGACGGCTACAGCAGGGCGACGGCCGACACCGCGCCCCCGGCGCCGCAGGACAAGACGGTGATCGAGTACCCGAGCGCCGACCTCCAGGGCGACGCGCAGGGCGTGGCCAAGGCGCTGGGTCTCCCGGAGACCGCGGTGAAGCAGTCCACCTCGGTCTCCGGCGTCACCCTGCTGCTGGGCGCCGACTGGCGCGCCGGTACGACCTTCCCGAAGCAGGCCAAGCCCAAGGCCGGCGACCTCCCGTCCAACGCGGACGCCATCAACGGCGCGGACAAGGGCGGCTGCATGGATGTGTACAAGCCGTACCGGTGGTGAACGCCCTGCCGGCACCGGCGAGTCGGGGGCCCTCCTTCCCGGAGGGGCCCCGCCCTTCTTGCCCGACGCTCGCGTCCGTCAGGCGGCGCTCCGCACCGCCGGGCGGCGCGAGGCGATGACCCGCTTCGCCAGGGACTTCGGGCTGGTCAGAAAGCCCCAGCCCCAGGACATGTGCATGGTGGCGAGGGCCACGGGGATCTGGAGGCGGGCCTTGACGGGCAGGCCCTTGCCGGCGGGCAGCGAGCCGAGGACGATCGCGGCGAGGTAGCCGCCGGGGACCACCAGGCCCCAGGGGGTCAGGGCCGCGCCGACCACCAGGCCCGCGGCGATCGCGCAGACCGCGGTCGGCGGGGCGAGGTAGCGCAGGTTGATCGAGCCGGAGTGGTAGCGGGCGACGACATGGCGCCAGCGGCCGTAGTCCTTGTACTGCTTGGCCAGGGCCCGCACCGAGGGCCGGGGGCGGTACGAGACCTTCAGCTCCGGTGAGAACCAGATCAGGCCGCCCGCCTCGCGGATGCGGAAGTTCAGCTCCCAGTCCTGGGCGCGGATGAACTCCTCGTTGTAGCCGCCCTGTTGCTCCAGCGCCTCGCGGCGGAAGACGCCGAGGTACACCGTCTCGGCGGGGGCCGCCTCGCCGCCGGTGTGGAAGGCCGCGTTGCCGACACCGATCCTGGAGGTCATGGCGGCGGCGACCGCGCACTCCCAGTCGTTCTCGCCCTCGGCGTGCATGATGCCGCCGACGTTCTGCGCGCCGGTCTCCTCCAGCAGCCGTACGGCGGTGCTGATGTAGTGGGGCGAGAGCATGCCGTGGCCGTCGACGCGGACCACGATCGGGTGCCGGGATGCCTTGATCGCCGCGTTCAGCGCGGCGGGGGTGCGGCCGGTCGGGTTCGGGACGGTGTGGACGCGGGGGTCCTCGGCCACGAGCGCGGCGGCGATCTCGTCCGTGCGGTCCGTGGACGGACCCAGGGCGATCACGACCTCCATCTCGCCGCCGTACTCCTGCGCGAGGATCGCTTGGACGGCCCCGCGCAGATGCCGTTCCTCGTTGAGGACGGGCATGATCACGGATACAGCGGGGAACCGCACGTCGGGCTTGGCGTTCATAGGGCCCTCACGTTACCGCGAACGGGGGACACCGGTGCGCGCCGCCGGGGCTCTGACGCGGGATGGAGATCGTATCGGCCTACTGTGCTCACGGATCCCACGTACGGCCTCGTCCGGAGGTGTCCCTTGGCCAGCCCGCCCCGGTCCGCGGCGCGACCCCAGCGCCGCCCGCAGCCGCCCCACCGGCTGCCGCCCCCGCCCGAGCGGCCGGCGCGGCCCCAGCCCCGGCGACGACGGCCGCGCTGGGCCATGCGGGCGATGACCACGCTGTCGGTGGTGGTGCTCGCCTCCGCGGGCATCGGGCACGCGGTGGTCACCAGCCTGGACGCGGGGATCGCCCGCGTCGACGCCTTCAAGGACATGAAGGACCGGCCGCAGGCGGGCCACGGGATGAACATCCTGCTGGTCGGCACCGACGGCCGGGACAAGATCACCGAGCGGCAGCGGCGCGCCTTCCACCTGGGCGGACAGCCCTGCCACTGCACCGACACGATGATGATCGTGCACATCTCGGCGGACCGCGAGCGGGCCACGGTGGTGAGCCTGCCGCGCGACTCCTTCGCCGAGGTCCCCGCGCACCGGGACCAGACCACCGGCCGGCAGCTCGGCCCGCACCCGCTCAAGCTGAACGCGGCCTACGCCGAGGGCGGTCCCCAGCTGACCGTGCGCACGGTCGAGAGCATGACCCATGTGAAGATCGACCACTATCTGGAGATCGACTTCTCCAGCTTCATGAGGACCGTGGACGTCCTCGGCGGGGTGCGGATCTGTACGGCGACGCCGCTGAAGGACAGCTACAGCGGGCTCGACCTCGCGCCGGGCACGCACACCCTGCTGGGCGGTGAGGCGCTCCAGTACGTGCGCTCGCGGCACCTCGACGGGGCCAGCGACCTGGGCCGGATGAGGCGGCAGCAGCGGTTCCTGGCCGCGCTGATCGACAAGGCGACGTCCTCGGGGGTGCTGCTGAACCCGATGCGCTTCCGGGACGTGACCCGCGCGGTGCTCGGTTCCGTGCGTGCCGATGTGGGCTTCGGCACCGACGAGCTGCTCGATCTCGGGCGCGCGATGCGGAACTTCTCGCCCTCGTCCTCCGAGTTCACGACCGTGCCCATCGGGGAGATGGACTACCCGGTCAAGGGCATCGGCTCGACCCTGAAGTGGGACCCGGCCCGCTCGGCCCGGCTGTTCCAGGCGCTGCGCGACGACAAACCGCTCAGCGCGCCCCGCCCGCACCCCGCCGACGCCCCGGTGACCGTCGAGACGGACCCGCGGGGAATCCGGGTCCAGGTGGCGAACGGCACCGCCACGAGCGGGCTGGCCAAGCGGGTCGACGCCGAGCTGGCGGCGACCGGCTTCGCCGCCACCCACCAGCCGGTGACCGCGCCCGCCCGGCTGCCGGACACCGTCATCACGTACGACCCCCGCTGGGACCGCTCCGCGCAGACCCTGGCGGCGGCCCTGCCGGGCAGCGAGCTGCGCGCGGCGCCGGGCCAGGGGCCGGTGCTGAAGGTGCTCGTGGGGGACGGGTTCAAGGGCGTGCGGGCGGTGCGCTTCGCGGATCCGGGGCGCGCGGCACAGGGCGCCGAGGGCGTGGTGCGCGGCAACGAGGTGGTCTGCGCGGGGGACGCCTGAGCGGGCGGGCGGGGGACGCCTGAGCGGGCGCCCCTCCCGGCCGCCTCTGGTCGCGGGGTCCGGAGCGCCGTCCCCTCCGGACCCGGAACCCGTCCGCTCCGGACCCGGCCCCCTCCCCTCTAGTCCCGGAACCTAGTCCCGGAACCCGTCCGCCGCCCGCTGTTCGCGCAGCTCCAGGATGGCGCGGCGGCGGGCCAGCCGGTGGGTGCGGCGGATCTGCGCCTCCTGGTAGCGGCGGCGGTCCCGGTCGGTCTCCGGTATCACCGGGGGCACCTGGCGGGGCTTGCCGTCGGCGTCCACGGCGGCGAAGACCAGATAGGCCGAGCCGACCTGGGTGGGCGGGTTGGACTCGTTCCAGCGCTCGGCGAGGACCCGTACGCCGACCTCCATGGAGGTCCGGCCGGTCCAGTTGACCTGCGCCTTCACATGGACCAGGTCGCCGACACGGACCGGTTCGAGGAAGGCCATCTCGTCCATGGAGGCGGTGACGGCGGGGCCGCCGGAGTGCCGGCCGGCCACGGCACCCGCCGCGTCGTCCACCAGCTTCATGATCACCCCGCCGTGCACCGTACCCAGCAGGTTGGTGTCGTTGTGGGTCATGATGTGGCTGAGCGTGGTGCGCGAGGCGGACGTGGGCTTGCCTGGAATGTCCGGTTCCACTGCTTCCGAATCCGTGGCCTGGTCTGTCATGCCCTCCACCTTATGCCGAAGCCGCTTTCGCGGAATTTGTGTCAGCTTCGCAACAGCGCCGCCCTTATTTTCCGACAGCCCTTGTAAGCCATACGGCGGGGCCCTGCACACTGGTCGGCATGAATGACTGGCCCGAGGCATGGTCCGACGACAACCGCGGCCCCCGCTATGGACGCGGCAGTGGCGGCGCGCAGCCCGAAGGCGCCCGCGCGATGCGCCAGGTGCGGCGCGGCCCGGCGGCACCGCAGTACGGGGCCGGCGTTCCGCAGCAGCCGTCGTACGCGGACGGCGGCTATGACAGCGAGTACGACAGCGGTTACAACACCGGCCAGGTCTACGGCACCCCCGGCGGCCGCGGGCCCGGTGGCGCGCCGGGCGCCGGGCAGAGACCCGCCCCGAACTGGCGGCGGCGGATCAAGTGGACCGCGATCACACTGGTGACCGTGCTGATCGTCACATCGGTCGCGACCTACTTCTGGGCCGACTCCAAGCTGCGCCGCGAGGTCGACCTGTCCAAGGTGATCGACCGGCCGCAGTCGGGGTCCGGCACCAACTATCTGATCGTCGGCTCGGACAGCCGTGAGGGCATGTCCAAGGCGGACGAGAAGAAGCTGCACACCGGTGCCGCCGAGGGCAAGCGCACCGACTCGATGATGATCCTGCATGTCGGCGACAACGGCGACACGCTGATCTCGCTGCCGCGTGACTCGAACGTGGTGATCCCGTCGTACAAGGGCTCGACGTCCGGGAAGGTCTACCCCGCCACGGGCCGGCAGGAGAAGCTGAACGCGGCCTACGCGGAGGACGGGCCGACGCTGCTGGTGCGCACGATCGAGTACAACACCGGGCTGCACATCGACCACTACGTGGAGATCGGCTTCGAGGGCTTCGCGAACATCGTGGACGCGGTCGGCGGGGTCCAGATCGACATCGACAAGGGCTTCAAGGACAAGTGGTCCGGCGCCGACTTCAAGGCCGGCAAGCAGACCCTGAACGGCCAGCAGGCGCTCGCCTTCGTGCGCACCCGGCACGCCTTCGCCGCCTCCGACCTCCAGCGGACCAAGAACCAGCAGAAGTTCCTGTCGGCGCTGGCCCACGAGGTGGCGACGCCCTCGACGGTGCTGAACCCGTTCAAGTTCTACCCGACCATGGGCGCGGGCCTGGACTCGCTGATCGTGGACAAGGACATGTCCCTGTGGGACCTGGCCTCGATGTTCTGGGCCATGAAGGGCGTCAACGGCGGTGACGGCACCTCCATGAACATGCCCATCTCCGGCTCCACCGGCGGCAACCTCGTCTGGGACAAGGCGAAGGTGAAGACACTGGTGGACGAGCTGAACAACGACCAGAAGGTCACGGTCTCCGGCAGCTAGCCGGAACGGCGCGACAGGGGCGGCCGGGCCGCCGCACGGACGGGCAAGACCCGCGTGCGGCGGCACCGGCCGCCCTTCGCCTTGATCACATGGCCATCGCGCGGCACATCTGGGCGCACTTGCGACACGCCTCCGCGCAGCGCATCAGCTGTGGGTCGTCCGGCATGGACATACACGCCTCGGCGGCCATGTCGCACGCCTTGGCGCACATCGCGCACATCTCGCCCGACATGGGCGAGCGGCGCATCATCATGTCGGCGCACATCCGGGTCGTCTCGGAGCAGTCCATGAGCGCGCGCATGATCTGCATCTGCGCCTGCCCGCCCTGCTGCATGCAGGAGCTCATGGTCTCCTCGCAGACGCTGTGGCAGTTCATGCAGGCCTCGATGCAGTCCTGCATCTGCTGGGTCATGGCGGGCATCGTCGTTCCGGGCTGGGCCATGGCTCCTCCTCGGAGCAGGGGGACCCTGTGAGCGGGTCCCGTGTGCTTCCGTCCTACGCCGCCCGGCCCGCCCCCGCATGTGACCGACCGGTCGTAAGGCCGCCCCGAAACACGGAAGGCGCCCCGCGGGACGCCTCCCGGTACCGCGCGCGGTTACGGCAGATTGCGCGCCATGACGATGCGCTGGACCTGGTTGGTGCCTCCCTGGATCACGCGGTTTCCCGTTCCCTCAACCGTGATCGCTTGACCCGCACACCCGGCCCTCGGGAGCATCAACCCAGACGCGAGGCACCGACAGCGGCATGGGAGGGGAACCCAGACCATGAAGGTCACCAAGCTGGTCAGCACGTGTGACATCAAGGACTGCCCGACGATCTACGCGACGGATCGCGACACCCTCCTGGTGCAGGGCGAGACGCCAACGGACCACGGGCTTCAGATTCCCGCTCATGAAACCCTGGTCGAGATCCCGATGGAACTGATCCAGAAGGCCATCCGTGACAAGCTCATCTAAGACCCTCGGCGACCTCTTCGACTCGTTCCAGCGTGAGGCTTTCCGTCTGGAAACCCTGGACGACTACAGCAAGTCCGGGAACGTCAACGCGTATCACGCCTACCTGGCTGGGGATCCGCAGCCTGAGGACTACAACGCCGGATGGGTGGAAGAACTCCGCTCGCACACCGGGAACGGGAAGCGGGTCTATCGGGTGCACATTCTGTCGCGTCCACTCACGGACTATCTTTGCTTCGAACTCGGGTGGGGCTACCGGAAGAACACGACCGGAGGAGAAGAGTTCTTCATCCTCGACGTCACGGATAAACCCAATCCTCTGGCCGGCGTCCCGGACTTCTGGTGCTTTGATTCCGAGTCCGTGGCTGTGATGAATTACGACGAGGCCGGGAAGTACCTCGGTTCGGAAGTACTGGGACCGGAACGGGCGGCAGAATTCACCAGGTACCGTGACACGGCACTCGCTCACGCGAAACCTTTCGCCGAATGGTGGGCCAAGTACGGGACGTGAATAGAGCACAGCTTGGGGCCGCGCTGCGGGCACTGCGCATGGCATCCGGAAAGGAAGCCAAGGCGGTGGCCCGCAGCGCCCTCATGTCTCCGTCCAAGCTGTCGAAGATCGAGAATGCGAAGCTCGCGCCGAGCGCCACGGATGTTGAACGCATCCTGACCGCCATCGGTGTCTCAGATGAGGTCAAGGCCGAGTACACCGAGGCCGCCCGAGCGTCGGCGACGGAAGCGACAGCGTGGCGGCTGCTGAAACGCATCGGTGTCCACAAAGGACAGCAAGCCGCGAAGGCCCTGGAAGCCCAGATGTCGACGCTGCGGCTCTTTCAACCGGCATTGGTTCCCGGCCTGCTTCAAACCCCCGAGTACATGCGCGCTGTGCTAAAACGGCACAACCTGAGTGCAGATGCCCTCACACGCACGATCAATGGAAGGCTTGAACGGCAAGCGGTTCTCTACGACGGCGGGAAGTCGCTACGGTTCGTCATTACGGAACCCGTGCTTAGATGGCAAATAGTCCCGCCGCAGATGATGACGGCGCAACTCGACCGCATCGTTTCTATATCACGTCTATCTCATGTGGACATTCGGGTGGTGCCACTGTCGATTCCACAGAACGACATTGCAAATCACGCGTTCGTCATCCGTGATGACCATTTGGTGACGGTAGAGACCGTGCACGCCGAGGTGGTTGTCACGGACCCCAGAGACGTTGGACTGTACGTAGAAAAGTTCGATGGGTTCGCTTCCGTAGCTCTGTCGGGCGACAGAATGCGTAGCCTGCTCGACGACATACGCAACGACTTTTTGCGGGAACAGGAAACAGCCTAGAATCGCATCCCCGGCCAGCCGAAGATGGCGTCATGGGGAGCGAAAAGAGAACTTCCGAGCCAAAGTCGACCGCAGCGGCACCCAGCCTGATGGAGGGAACACGGGAGCCGTCCCCGAAGCCTGGATGCCATACGTGCCTCTCGCTGTCGGTCGCTCGTGAGAACGCGCGATCCGCAGGAGACTACAGCGGGGTGTCGGACGGGAACGTGAGGCTGCGTCGTCATCAAGCTGAGGTGCATGCGTGACGTGCAGGGGAGCGGCGCAGCGGTTCTTCGCTGACCGGCCGCTGATGACGATGCGGGTTTCCCGTGACTCCGGGCGAACGTGGGAGCCGGAGCAGGCAGTGTCCGCGAGTGATGATCCGGCAGCTCTCATGACTTCCGCGTGGCCGCCGTGCGAGTGCGCACGATGCACAAAGTCCGGCAAGCATCCCAACCGCTGAAGCTCGGCTCTCCCCCTTCGTACTCCCGCCCGTTCGGGTGGCGGCGGTCAGCCATGACCGCGACTAGTTGAGCAGGAAGGTGCAGTGATGCAGAACGGAACCGACCTGTACGCGCTCGACATCAGCGGGGCCTCGTTCGTGAAGGCGTGCGGCGGCCCCTGCACGGAGGGCTGCGTGACCCTGGCCCGGATCGGTGACGACCTCTGGGCGCTCGGTGACAGCAAGCGGCCGGACGCCCAGCCGCTGCGGTTCAGCACGGAGGAACTGGACGCGGCCGGTATCGAGCCCGCGCGATTCGGCCTGAACGTCTGATCCTCCCCCTCCCGTCAGCCGGGCCGGGTCCATCCCCCGTCCCCGGGTCCGGCTCGGCTGGCACCTCTCGAACGGGAACGACTCGTGCACCACCACGGCTACCTGTGGACCGGCCCGAAAGAGCGCTTCGACCAGGAAGCACTACGACGGCCCCCGCACCCTGAGCCGCCCCCAGCCGGAAGCAGGCCGGAACTGATGCAGCGGTACCGCGAGGTAGCCGCAGAGTTCCCCACTTCCGATCTGCCGCCCTTGGAAAGGGCGTACTGGCTGATCAAGCCCCGTTCCTTGGTTCGTGGCACGTGGGAGGAGGCGAAGGAGGCCGCGTCATGGCTCGGTGAGCGACTGGCCGAGTACGCGCCCCGGTTCGCGTCAGAGAGGGATCGCGACATCACGCGGCTGGCCCGGCTGGTCAACGCTGCTGCCGAACAACTGCACTCGGGTGCTGATCTGTCGTACGGCTTCTACTTGGAACGTCCCTCGTATCTGTCCCTGGCAGTGGTGACGTGTTCCCCGAATCGCGCGAACGCTGAACTGGGCTGCCCAGGCGCATAATCCGCACTGCCGTGGCCCGCCCAGTCGGCTACATCGTTCTCGTGGTAGCGGTCGGGTCGTCATCGCAACGATGTTGACGCCTGGCGCCGACGACCCGACGGAGGCATCAGAGGTCGCCTGGTCCGCGTACGACAACAGCCCCCGGCGTCGCGCCGGAGGCTGTGTTGTTCGTGCAGGTCAGTGGCTGTTTTCAGCCCGGCACCCGCCCAGGAATCCCGGCTAGGGAAGGTTCCTCGCCATGACGATGCGCTGGACCTGGTTCGTGCCCTCATAAATCTGGGTGATCTTGGCGTCGCGCATCATGCGCTCGACCGGGTAGTCGCGGGTGTAGCCGTAGCCGCCGAGGAGCTGGACGGCGTCGGTGGTGACCTCCATGGCGACGTCCGAGGCGAAGCACTTGGCGGCGGCGCCCAGGTAGGTCAGGTCGGCGTCGCCGCGCTCGGAGGCGGCGGCGGCCTGGTAGGTCAGGGCGCGGGCGGCGGAGATCTTCATCGACATGTCCGCGAGCATGAACTGGATGCCCTGGAAGTCGGCGATCGCCTTGCCGAACTGCTTGCGCTCCTGGACGTAGCCCTTGGCGTAGTCCAGGGCGCCCTGCGCGACGCCGAGCGCCTGGGCGGCGATGGTGATGCGGGTGTGGTCCAGGGTCTTCATCGCCGTCATGAAGCCCGTGCCCTCCTCGCCGATCATGCGGTCGGCGGGGATGCGGACGTTGTCGAAGTAGACCTCGCGGGTCGGGGAGCCCTTGATGCCGAGCTTCTTCTCGGGGGCGCCGAAGGAGACGCCCTCGTCCGACTTCTCCACCACGAAGGCCGAGATGCCCTTGGAGCGCTTGGCCGGGTCGGTGACGGCCATGACCGTGTAGTACTCGGAGACGCCCGCGTTGGTGATCCAGCGCTTGACGCCGTTGAGGATCCAGTGGTCGCCGTCGCGGACCGCCTTGGTCTTCATGCCGGCCGCGTCCGAACCCGCGTCCGGCTCGGAGAGGCAGTACGAGAACATCGCGTCGCCCTTGGCCAGCGGGCCCAGGTACTTCTTCTTCAGCTCCTCGGAGCCGGAGAGGATCACCGGGAGCGAGCCCAGCTTGTTGACCGCGGGGATCAGGGAGGAGGAGACGCAGGCGCGGGCCACCTCCTCGATCACGATGACCGTGGCGAGCGCGTCGGCACCGGCGCCGCCGTACTCCTCGGGGACGTGCACGGCGTGCATGTCGTTGGCCACCAGCGCGTCGAGGGCCTCCTGCGGGAAGCGGGCCTCCTCGTCCACCGCGGCGGCGTACGGCGCGATCTTCGCCTCGACCAGGGAGCGGACGGCGTCGCGGAGCATGTCGTGCTCCTCGGACGGGCGGTACAGGTCGAAGTCAGCCGATCCGGCCAAGGTCTCTCACGCTCCAAAGACGCAGTGATGGTGACGCATCACGGACATTACAAACGCTAATTACCGTTAAGTAACTCAAATTTTAGGGCCCTGGCCCCGACTCGCCTACGTGAGGTTGGCGACAGCGGGAAAGTTGCCCCCCGACCGGCCCGGCTATGCTCGGGCCCGCACGAGAGAATCCCCGAGCTGGAGCGCGTCCATGAGCCTGAAGATCACCGTGATCGGCACCGGGTATCTCGGCGCCACCCACGCCGCGGCCATGGCCGAGCTGGGGTTCGAGGTGCTGGGCCTGGATGTCGTACCCGAGAAGATCGCCCTGCTGGAGCGCGGCGAGACCCCGATGTACGAGCCGGGCCTCGACGAGCTGCTGCGCCGGCACGTGGCCGGCATCGAGGGGTCCACCGGACGGCTCCGCTTCACCACCGACTGGGCCGAGGTCGGCGCCTTCGGCGATGTGCACTTCGTGTGTGTGAACACCCCGCAGAAGCACGGCGAGTACGCCTGCGACATGTCGTACGTCGACTCCGCGATCGCCTCCCTCGCCCCTCAGCTGCGCGGCCCCGCCCTGGTGGTCGGCAAGTCCACGGTGCCGGTGGGCTCGGCCGACCGGCTGGCCGCCTATCTCGCCGCGCACGCGCCCGCGGGCGGCGACGCCGAGCTGGCCTGGAACCCGGAGTTCCTGCGCGAGGGCTTCGCCGTCGAGGACACCCTGCACCCGGACCGGATCGTGGTCGGGGTGCGCAGCGAGCGGGCCGAAAAGCTGCTGCGCGAGGTGTACGCGACGCCGATCGGCGAAGGCACCCCCTTCGTCGTCACCGACTTCCCCACCGCCGAACTGGTGAAAACCGCCGCCAATTCCTTCCTCGCCACCAAGATCTCGTTCATCAACGCGATGGCGGAGGTCTGCGAGGCCGGCGGTGGCGACGTGGCCAAGCTGGCGGAGGCGATCGGGCACGACGACCGGATCGGGAGTAAGTTCCTGCGCGCCGGGATCGGTTTCGGCGGCGGTTGCCTGCCCAAGGACATCCGGGCGTTCATGGCCCGCGCCGGCGAGCTGGGCGCGGACCAGGCGCTGACCTTCCTGCGGGAGATCGACTCCATCAACATGCGCCGGCGCGGCCAGATGGTGGAGATGGCCCGCGAGGCGCTGGGCGGCGGCTCCTTCCTCGGCAAGCGGGTCGCGGTGCTCGGCGCCACCTTCAAACCCGACTCGGACGACGTCCGCGACTCGCCCGCGCTGAACGTGGCCGGCCAGATACACCTCCAGGGCGGCCAGGTGACGGTGTACGACCCGAAGGGCATGGACAACGCCCGCAAGGTCTTCCCCACCCTGGGCTACGCCGAGTCGGCGCTCGACGCGGTGCGCGGCGCGGACGTCGTGCTGCACCTGACCGAGTGGCGCGAGTTCCGCGAGCTGGACCCGGCCCGGCTGGGCGCGGTCGCGGCGGCACGGGTGCTGCTCGACGGGCGCAACACCCTCGACCCGGAACTGTGGCGCCGGGCGGGCTGGACGTACCGGGCGATGGGGCGGCCGACGGCCTGACCGAGGACGGTTGCCTGACGGCCCGTTGCCTGGCGGTTGCTCAGATGACCGGCGATCACCTGACGGTCGGGTTGTCCGACGGACCGGGGAGGCGGCGCGGGTTCGGCCGAGGCTCAGTCGGCCGAACCGGCGCCGTGTCGCATTTTGCCCCAGCCCCCTGTGCCCCAGGACCCCGGCTTCCCGCGCTTTACGCCCCCTTGGCGCGGTACCGCCGCATCTTCTCGCGCGCCCCGCAGACCCGCATCGAGCACCAGCGGCCGCGTCCGGCGGGGCTGCGGTCGTAGTACGCCCAGTGGCACGTCGCGGCCTCGCACGCCTTCAGCCGCATCCAGGTGCCCGCCAGCAGCGCCTCGGCGACGGCGGCGGCGACCCGGCAGAGCAGGTCCGCGTCCGCGGCGGGGGCGGACGCGGGGGCGAGCGCCGCCGAGCCGTCCCGCTCGTCCACGGCGACGTACAGCGGCGCGCGGGCCAGCAGCTCGCCGAGCGGGGTGACGGGCCGGTGCGGCGGATGCCCGGCGTGGGCGAGCAGGGCGGCCCGCAGCGACTCCCGCAGCTCCCGCGCCCGCGCGAGCCCGTCCTCGGTGATCCCGAAGCGCCGGCGCCCCTCCGCGGTGTCCAGCGCGTCGGTGCCGTCCTCCAGGTCCACGGTGTTGACCAGGGACTCGATCAGCGCCAGACCTCCGGGAGCGGCAGATCTGTCATACATGGTTGCGACGTTACCCCTTGTCCGGGAGCATGAGGTCACCGTTACCGGTTACCCGGCTCTACAGGTAACAGAAGGAGGTCGACATGGCTCTCGCCAAGCTCGGTGTGGTGGTCCTGGACTGCCCGGATCCCGACGCGCTGGCCGGTTTCTACGCCGCAGTGCTCGGCGGCACGGTGCAGCGCGAGCAGGACGGCCGCTGGGTGGACCTGAAGGTGCCCGGCGGGCAGGCGCTGGCCTTCCAGCGGGCCGAGGGATACACCCCGCCGCGGTGGCCGCGCTCCGGCAGCGACGGCCAGCAGTTCCACCTGGACCTGAACGTGCCGGACCTGGACGCGGCGCAGGAGGACGTGCTGAAGCTGGGGGCGACGCTCCTGGACGCCGGGGAGCCCGGCCGGTCCTGGCGGGTGTACACCGACCCCGCCGGGCACCCGTTCTGCCTGTGCGCCTGCTGAGCCCGAACACCGAGGAGGAAAACCATGGCGTCCGTCGCCCACTTCCGCAACGTCGTGCTCGACTGCCCCGACCCGCACGCCCTGGCCGCCTTCTACGCCGCGGTGGGCGGGGGCACGCCCGTGGCCGAGGACGACAGCTGGGTCGTACTCCAGCTTCCCGGCGGCCCCCGGCTGGCCTTCCAGCGGGCCGAGGGGTACACCCCGCCCGAGTGGCCCCGCGCCGACCACAACGGCCAGCAGCTCCACCTGGACTTCGACGCGGGCAGCACCTGGGCGGAGCTGGACACCGCACATGAGCGGGTCCTGGCGCTCGGCGCCCGCCCGCTGGACCAGGAGGACCGCGAGAAGAAGGACTTCGTGGTGTACGCCGACCCGGCGGGGCATCCGTTCTGCCTGTGCCGGATCGAGCACCGGTAAGGAGCGCGCGCCGGTACGACGCAGGGGCGGGGTGGCCGAGCGGCCGCCCCGCCCCTTCAGGTCACCGCGCGTCAGCCGTCCAGCGACTCGATCGTCGCGTGGGACGGCGCCCGCTTCGCCTGGAGGTCGCGGGCCACGTCCTCCGCCGCGCCCAGCACCCGTACCGCGTTCTGCCAGGTGAGCTTGGCGAGGTCGGACTTGGACCAGCCGCGGTCCAGCAGCTCCGCCAGGAGGTTCGGATAGCCGGAGACGTCGCTGAGACCGTCCGGGGTGAAGGCCGTACCGTCGTAGTCGCCGCCGATGCCGAGGTGGTCGATGCCGGCGACCTCGCGCATGTGGTCCAGGTGGTCGGCGATCACCGGCACCGTGGCGACCGGGCGCGGGGTGCGCTCCTCGAAGGCGCGGTGCACCTTCATCGCCTCGGCGGTGGTGTCCAGGTGGTGCAGGCCGTGGGCGCGCAGGTTCTCGTCGGCCGCGGCCGTCCAGTCCACGGCCGCCTGGAGCACGAACTTCGGCACGAACGTCACCATCGCCACGCCGCCGTTGGCGGGCAGCCGCTCCAGCACGTCGTCCGGGATGTTGCGGGGGTGGTCGCAGACCGCGCGGGCCGAGGAGTGCGAGAAGATCACCGGCGCGTCGGTCGCGTCCAGCGCGTCGCGCATGGTCGACGGCGCCACGTGCGAGAGGTCGACCAGCATGCCGAGCCGGTTCATCTCGCGGACCACCTCGCGGCCGAACGCGGTCAGGCCGTTCGCCCTCGGCGTGTCGGTCGCCGAGTCCGCCCAGTCCACGTTGGAGTTGTGGGTGAGCGTCATGTAGCGCACGCCGAGCGCGTACAGACCGCGCAGGGTGCCCAGCGAGTTGGCGATGGAGTGGCCGCCCTCGGCGCCCATCAGCGAGGCGATACGGCCCTCACCGCGCGCCGCCTCCATGTCGGCGGCGGTCAGCGCGGGCGCCAGGTCCGCCTGGTAGCGGTCGAGGAGCTGCCGTACGCAGTCGATCTGCTCCAGCGTCGCGGCCACCGGGTCGGACTGCTCGGCCGGTACGTACACCGACCAGTACTGGGCGCCGACGCCGCCCGCGCGCAGCCGGGGGATGTCGGTGTGCAGATGTCCGTGCTGGTGGCCGGCGATGTCCAGGCGGTCCAGGTCGTAACCCGCCTTCTCGCGCAGCGCCCAGGGCAGGTCGTTGTGCCCGTCGACCACGGGGAACTCCCGCAGCAGGGCGCGGGCCTCGTCCAGATGCGTCACGGCGCTCACTTCCCGAAGCCGAAGCCGCCGGCGCCCCCGACCTTGGACCGCAGCCGCCTGCCCTTCTCGGTGGCCTGCTCGTTCAGGTCGTGCTGGAAGTCGCGCATGCGGTGCAGCAGGTCCTCGTCGTGCGTGGCGAGGATGCGGGCCGCGAGCAGCCCGGCGTTGCGGGCACCGGCGACGGAGACCGTGGCGACCGGGACCCCGGCCGGCATCTGCACGATCGACAGCAGGGAGTCCATGCCGTCGAGGTACTTCAGCGGCACCGGCACGCCGATGACCGGCAGCGGGGTGACGGAGGCGAGCATGCCCGGCAGATGGGCGGCGCCCCCGGCACCGGCGATGATCACCTTGAGCCCGCGGTCGGCGGCCTGCTCACCGTACGTGATCATCTCGCGGGGCATCCGATGCGCGGAGACGACGTCGACCTCGTAGCCGATCTCGAACTCGTCCAGGGCCTTGGCCGCGGCTTCCATGACGGGCCAGTCGGAGTCCGACCCCATGACGATGCCAACAACGGGGCTCATTCGGTGATCGTGCCTCTCAGGTAGCCGGCTGCGTGACGGGCGCGCTCCAGCACGTCGTCCAGGTCGTCGCCGTAGGTGTTGACGTGTCCCACCTTGCGGCCGGGCTTCACGTCCTTGCCGTACATGTGGATCTTGAGCTTGGGGTCGCGGGCCATGCAGTGCAGGTACGCGGAGTACATGTCCGGGTAGTCGCCGCCCAGCACGTTGACCATCACGGTCCACTTGGCGCGCGGGCGCGGGTCGCCGAGGGGCAGGTCGAGTACGGCGCGGACGTGGTTGGCGAACTGCGAGGTGATCGCGCCGTCCTGGGTCCAGTGGCCGGAGTTGTGCGGGCGCATCGCCAGCTCGTTGACGAGGACGCGGCCGTCGCGGGTCTGGAACAGCTCGACGGCGAGGTGCCCGACGACGTCCAGCTCCTTGGCGATGGTCAGGGCCATCCGCTCGGCGTGCAGGGCCAGGTCCTCGGACAGGTCGGGGGCCGGGGCTATGACCGTGTCGCACACGCCGTTCACCTGCCGGGACTCCACCACCGGGTAGGCGACGGCCTGGCCGTGCGGGGAGCGTACGACGTTGGCGGCGAGCTCGCGGACGTAGTCGACCTTCTCCTCGGCGAGGACCGGCACGCCCGCCCGGAACGGCTCGGCGGCCTCCTCGGCGCTGTCCACGACCCAGACGCCCTTGCCGTCGTAGCCGCCGCGGACGGTCTTGAGGACGACCGGGAAGCCCTCCCCCTCCCCGGCGAACCGGACGACATCCTCCGGGTCCGCGACGATCCGGTGCCGCGGGCACGGGATGCCGATCGCGTCGAGCCGGGCCCGCATCACGCCCTTGTCCTGGGCGTGCACGAGCGCGTCGGGTCCCGGACGCACGGGGATGCCGTCCGCCTCCAGGGCCCTGAGATGCTCGGTGGGCACGTGCTCGTGATCGAAGGTGATCACGTCACAGCCGCGCGCGAACTCGCGCAGCGTGTCCAGATCGCGGTAGTCGCCGATGACGACATCGCTCACGACCTGCGCCGCGGAATCCTGAGGGGTGTCACTGAGGAGCTTGAACCTGATGCCCAGCGGGATGCCCGCCTCGTGCGTCATACGCGCGAGCTGACCACCGCCGACCATGCCGACTACCGGGAACGTCACACCTACAGCGTATCGGCCACCGCGGGCTCGCCGGATCGCCTCCCTCCGCCGGTGCCCCTCGGACGGGCGCGCCCCGCCCGTCCCCGGCTCTTACCCACCGCTTTCCGGCCTCTTTCCGACCTGTTTCCCCGCACCGGCCTGCTCCTCAGGCAGCGGGCCCCGCGCGCCGCTAGCATGGCCGGGTTGACGGAAATCTACCGACGGGAGCTGCAACGCCATGGAACAGCGTTCCTCGGGGCTGCAACGGCTCGTGGGCGAGATGGCGAAGTTCGGCGCCGTCGGCGGGGCCGGAGTCCTGGTCAATCTGGCCGTGTTCAACCTGGTCCGGCACGTCTCCGACCTGCCGGTGGTGCGCGCCAGCATCATCGCGACCGTGGTCGCCATCGTCTTCAACTACGTCGGCTTCCGCTACTGGACGTACCGGGACCGCGACCGCAGCGGGCGCACCAAGGAACTCACGCTGTTCCTGTTCTTCAGCGCGATCGGCCTGGTGATCGAGAACGGCGTCCTGTTCCTGGCGACCTACGGCCTCGGCTGGGACAGCCCGCTGGAGAGCAACGTCTTCAAGTTCCTCGGCATCGGCATCGCGACCCTGTTCCGGTTCTGGTCGTACCGCACCTGGGTGTTCCGCGCGCTGCCCGCGCAGGAGGCCGAGTCGATCCTGGCGGCGGAGTCGCGCCGCTCCCCTAGCGAGCCCGAGCCGAGCACCCAGCGGGTTCCCTGACCGCTGCCCGGCTCAGCGGACCGCAGACAGCGACAGACCCCGGCCGGCCGTACCGCTCAGCGGACGGTCGGCTGTTCCTCGTCCGTCTTGCGGGCCGGGGGCGTGCGGGACAGGAAGAGACCGAAGACCGGGGGCTGGGCCTGGAGCAGCTCCAGACGGCCGCCGTCGGCCTCGGCGAGGTCCCGTGCCACGGCGAGGCCGATGCCCGTGGAGTTGCGGCCGCTGATGGTCCGCTCGAAGATCCGCGCCCCGAGGTCGGCCGGCACTCCGGGCCCCTCGTCCGTGACCTCGACCACGGCCTGGTTGCCGGTGACACGGGTGCGCAGGGCGACGGTGCCGCCGCCGTGCATCAGCGAGTTCTCGATCAGCGCGGCCAGCACCTGGGCGACCGCGCCGGGTGTGCCCACCGCCTGGAGGTGCCGCTTGCCGGAGCTGACGATGGCCCGGCCCATGCTGCGGTAGGCGGGCCGCCACTCGGCGAGCTGCTGCTGGATGACCTCGTCCAGGTCGAAGGTGACGGCGGAACCGGTGCGCGGGTCGCGGGAGTTCGTCAGCAGCCGCTCGACCACGTCGGTGAGCCGCTCGACCTGCGTCAGCGCGACGTTCGCCTCCTCCTTCACGATGTCCGGGTCATCCGTGAGGGTGATCTCCTCCAGGCGCATGGACAGCGCGGTGAGCGGGGTGCGCAGCTGGTGGGAGGCGTCGGCGGCCAGTCGCCGCTCGGCGGTCAGCATCCGCGCGATCTTCTCGGCGGAGGAGTCCAGCACATCGGCGACCCGGTCCAGCTCGGGGACGCCGTACCGCTTGTGCCGCGGGCGCGGGTCGCCGGAGCCGAGGCGCTCGGCGGTCGAGGCGAGGTCGGTCAGCGGGGAGGCGAGCCGGTTGGCCTGGCGCACCGCGAGCAGCACGGCGGCGACCACCGCGAGCAGCGCCACCAGGCCGATGATCAGCAGGGTGCGGCCGACCTCGCGGGTGACCGCGGAGCGCGGCTCCTGCACGGTGACGGTCTCGCCCTCCTCGCCGTGCTGGGTGGCGTGGATGACGTCGCCGACGGGCCGGGTGCCGATCTCGATCGGCGACCGGCCGGGCATCTCGATCACCGCGTACTGCTCTTTGCTGACCGGATTGCGCAGCGCGTCGGCGTTGACGTTCTCCGCGGCCAGGATCCGGCTGTCCACGATGCTGGCCAGCCGCACCGCCTCGGACTCCACCCGCTCCTGGGCACTGTTGGTGATCGTCCGGGTCTCGACGATCACCAGGGAGACGCCGAAGACGGCGATCACCACGAGGACGACGGCGAGGGTGGATTGAATGAGACGTCGACGCATGTTCCGTTACCTGAGGTGATCGCCGGCCCCCGGTGCGGGGCTCAGCTCTTCTCGAAGCGGAAGCCCACGCCCCGGACGGTGGCGATGTAGCGGGGGTTGGCCGCGTCGTCGCCGAGCTTCTTGCGCAGCCAGGAGATGTGCATGTCGAGGGTCTTGGTGGAGGACCACCAGGTGGTGTCCCAGACCTCGCGCATCAGCTGGTCGCGGGTCACCACGCGGCCGGCGTCGCGCACCAGCACCCGCAGCAGGTCGAACTCCTTGGCGGTGAGCTGGAGTTCCTCGTCGCCCATCCACGCGCGGTGCGACTCCACGTCGATGCGCACGCCGTGCGTGGCCGGGGGCTGCTGCGGCTCGGCCGCGCCGCGGCGCAGCAGGGCCCGTACGCGGGCGAGCAGTTCGGCGAGGCGGAAGGGCTTGGTGACATAGTCGTCGGCGCCCGCGTCCAGGCCGACGACGGTGTCCACCTCGTCGGCGCGCGCGGTCAGGATGAGGATCGGCACGGTGTGGCCGTCGGCGCGCAGCCGGCGGGCGACCTCCAGGCCGTCCATGCCGGGCAGGCCCAGGTCCAGTACGACCAGGTCGACGCCCCCCTGCATTCCGGCGTCGAGCGCGGTGGGTCCGTCCTCCCGCACCTCGACCTCGTAACCTTCCCGGCGCAGGGCGCGGGCCAGCGGCTCCGAGATGGACGCGTCGTCCTCGGCGAGCAGTACACGGGTCATGAGGTGATGGTAGACCGCCCGCGTGCGCTGCTGGGGTGTGATCGGTTCGCGGGATTCTTACCTGGGGCCTCCCCCGGTACGAACCATCACCTGCGGGATGCGATCGTAGAAGGGACCTTCGAAATCCGTCGCGCGGTTCCCCGGACCCCTGTGATCCGCGTCTCAAGTCCTTCCATACCGGGCGGTGTCCTGACGTACAGTGACGTGAACGCCTGTAGTACACCAGGGGACCTTTGGCGGGCATCGACGCTGAAGGTCCTTGTTGTGTGCGGGCCGGTCACGTCTGACCGGCCTTGAAAGGAATGACCTCTGGCCGGGCTCCGGACGCATTGTGGCGTCACGGAGCGTGGATCCCGGTGGTCGCCGTCCACCGCTTCGTGATCCGGGGCGGACACCCTCCGGGCGTTGGGGGCGGACGACCGACCCTGCCGGTGCCGGCCGCCACCCCCACCGGGCGCGCAACGCTCCACCGCGCGTCCCGACCAGCAAGGAACGACCATGGCGTCCAGCCTGACGAAGGACTCGGTCCACCCGGGCACCCCCGGCACCGAGAAGACCTTCTTCGGCCACCCCCGCGGCCTGGCCACTCTGTTCATGACCGAGATGTGGGAGCGGTTCTCCTACTACGGCATGCGGGCCCTGCTCCCCCTGTACCTGGTGGCTCCGGGTGGCCTGCACCTCAGCGCGGGCACGGCGACGGCGATCTACTCCGTGTATCTGTCGCTCGTGTACCTGCTCACGCTGCCCGGCGGCTGGGTCGCCGACCGGCTTCTCGGCCCCCGCAAGACGGTCACGTTCGCGGGTCTGATCATCATGCTGGGCCATCTGTGCCTGGCGCTGCCGGCCGCCGCGAGCTTCTTCGTCGGCCTGGTGCTGGTCGCCATCGGTTCCGGTCTGCTGAAGGCCAACATCTCCACGATGGTCGGCCACCTGTACGACGGCCCGAAGGACCCGCGCCGCGACGGTGGCTTCACCCTCTTCTACATCGGCATCAACCTGGGCGCCTTCGTCGCTCCGCTGGTCATCGGCACCATCGGTGAGAACGTCAACTGGCACTTCGGCTTCGCGCTGGCCGCGCTCGGCATGGCGCTGGGTCTGGCCCAGTACCTGCTGGGCAGCCGCCACCTGAGCGAGGAGAGCAAGGTCGTCCCGACGCCGATGACGGCCCAGGAGAAGGCGACCACCCTGCGCAAGGGCCTGATCTGGCTGGTCGTCGCCGTGGTCTTCTACGGCATCGTCGGCGGCACCGGTCACTTCACCCTCAACTGGGCGCTGATCCCGCTGACCGTCATCGGGCTCATCGTGCCGATCCTGGTCATCGGCCGGATCCTGCGCGACAAGGACCTCGACGGCGAGGAGCGCTCGAAGGTCCGCGCGTACATCTGGTTCTTCGTGGCCGCCGCGGTCTTCTGGATGATCTACGACCAGGGCGGTTCGACCCTGTCGCTGTTCGCGAGCGCCTCGGCCAAGAACACGATCTTCGGCTGGAACTTCCCGGTCTCCTGGTACCAGTCGGTCAACCCGGTCATGATCATGGCGCTGGCGCCGGTCTTCGCCTGGCTGTGGCTGTGGCTGAACCGGAGCGGCAAGGAGCCGAGCACGATCGTGAAGTTCTCCTCCGGCCTGGTGCTGGTCGGCGCTTCCTTCTTCGTGTTCCTCGCCCCGCTGTCCATCGCGCAGGACGGCCACAAGGCCGCGGCGATGTGGCTGGTCGGCATCTACTTCCTCCAGACCGTCGGTGAGCTGACGCTGTCGCCAGTGGGTCTGTCGGTGACGACGAAGATGGCGCCGAAGAAGTACGCCTCGCAGATGATGGGCGTCTGGTTCCTCGCGGTCACCGCGGGCGACTCCGTCACCGCGCTGCTGTCGAACCCGGCGGTCGGCGGGGTCAACCTCGACAAGATGGGCTTCGTGATGCTGGAGGCCGTCCTCGCGGTGATCGCCGGTGTGGCGGTGTGGATGTACCGCGGCAAGGTGAACAAGCTGATGGGCGACGTGCGCTAGTCGCTCAGTCGCTGGAACGCGGCCGGGAGGGCCGTCGCACCCTGGGTGGGTGTGGCGGCCCTCCCGGTTTTCCGCCTGAGGAGTCGTGGGGGGGCGATGGCGGGTGCGGGTGCGAGTGCGGGTGGAGCGTGGCCGTGGCGTGAAGGCGTACGGCCGGGGCGCGCCGGGTCAGCCGGAGGGCGCCCGGCGTGTCGTCGGCGTCAAGGAGGGGCCCTGGGTTCGGCGGGGCGGCGCTCTTGGCGCCGATCGGCGTCTCACACCTGCCCTCGGCGCCGGCCCCTGAGGCGGGGCCGCCACGCGTCGTCAGGCCGGAGCGCCCAGCTCCGCCCAGACCGTCTTGCCGGGGCGGCCCTCGGCGCGCACCACGCCCCAGTCCAGACACAGGCGCTGGACGATGAACATGCCGTGGCCGCCGGGGCGGCCGGCGCGGTGGGGGGTGCGCGGGGCCGGCTGGCCGGTGCCGCGGTCGGTGACCTCCAGCCTGATCACCTTGTTGTCGCAGGCGAGGGCCAGCTCGTCGGGCCCCTCGGCGTGCAGGCAGGCGTTGGTGACGAGTTCGGAGACGACGAGCAGCACATCCTCGGCGGCGGCCCGCTGGTCCGCGGTCGCGGCGGGCAGCCACCCCCAGTCGTACAGCGCCTGCCGGGTGAAGTCGCGGGCGAGCGGGACGACGCCGCTGGCCCCCTGGAGCCCGAGTCTGCGGAGCTGCCGGCCCCGCGGCGCCGCCTCGGCGCCACCGGCGTCGGCGGGGGGCGGCGGCGCGGACGGGGGGGCCGCGCCCGCGACGGACGCCATGGCGGCGCCGGCCGGCGCCTCCTCCCCGGAGGCTCCGGAGGCCCCGGAGATCCCGGAAGCGCCGCTGGGCTCGTGGCCGCGGTCGCCCGGCGGGTAGGGCCGGGTGGTGCTCATCAGCGCTTCACCTCACCGAATCACCAGTACACGATTGAAAAGTCCGGTACTTCCCGGTACCGGTCGGTCCGTCCGTCTTCGGCGCCAGCGCCCGCCGCACGTCCCGTCATCCGCACATCAGTCCCGTCCGCCCGTCGCGCGAAAACACCCGCACCCCTGTCGCGGTCGTCCCGTCCGGGCAGGTCCCTGCCCGTTCGAGTCCGTCGCACACCCACGGGTGCGTCACACCCGGAGCGCGGCGACGCCGTCTGGTGAGGATGGCCGTCAGCATCTCTCCTGCCCGACCCGGGCGCCGGAACACCCCCGTCTTCCGTGGGATACACGGGCCCCCTGGGATCCCTGGAGTCTCCGGGTTCCCCGAAGGGGCGGGCGAGGGGGGGCACAGCGCACCCGGCCGCACGTGATCGCGGGCTCAGTCGGTGCCGTCACCCTCCCCGGTCAGGGCGTCCGCCACGGAGTCGTGGACGGTGAAGACCGCCTCGGCCCCGGTGATCTCGAACACGCGGGCGACTACGGGCTGCATTCCCGCCAGATGGACGCCGCCGCCGGCGGCCTCCGCCTTCAAGCGGGCTCCGAGCAGAACGTTCAGCCCCGTGGAGTCGCAGAACTCCAGGCGCGAGCAGTCCACCACGAGCCGCGAGAAACCCTTGCCCAGGAGGTCGTCGAGGGGTTCGCGCAGTAGATCGGCGGTGTGGTGGTCAAGCTCACCCGCCGGTGTGACAACCGCGCTGGAGCCCTCTTCACGCACCTCCACCAGAAGCCGGCCCGACTGTGCGCTGCCGACCATCCCGTGGTCCATGCCGTCTCTCTCCCGAGGTCGTGGCTTGCTGATGCCCTCGAACATTACGCCTTCCTGGCGCAGTCCGGCACCCGAACAACCTCACATAATCGGACATACCTGAACAGAACGCACTTGCGATCGCTCCCGCAAAGCCGATAGGGCTAGTAAGGACACGTACTTCTACACGCCGGCTTTGGAGGCGCCGCACTCCGTAGTGCACCTGATGGCTTCGGCAGCCGTATGCCGAGAACGATGGAGGACACCCATGTCACCCCGGCTCGACGCCTCGCCTACCCCGACCGCGACGTCGACACCCCCACCGGTACAACTGGATCATCCCATCGATCTCCACAACCCCTTCGAGGGACTCCCGGAGATCCCCCCGTACGACGAGGTCGGCCCCGTCGACGCACGGGCCCTGTCCAAGACCCTCTTCGAGCGCCTGGAGGGGCTGGAGGAGGGGACGCACGAACACGCGTACGTCCGCAACACCCTCGTCGAGCTGAACCTCGCGCTCGTCAAGTTCGCCGCCTCCCGCTTCCGCTCCCGCAGCGAGCCGATGGAGGACATCATCCAGGTCGGCACCATCGGCCTGATCAAGGCGATCGACCGCTTCGAGCTGTCCCGCGGTGTCGAGTTCCCCACGTTCGCGATGCCGACCATCATCGGCGAGATCAAGCGCTTCTTCCGCGACACCTCGTGGTCCGTGCGCGTCCCGCGGCGGCTCCAGGAGCTACGCCTGGACCTGGCGAAGGCCGGGGACGAGCTGGCCCAGCAGCTGGACCGCGCGCCGACGGTCGCCGAGCTGGCCGAGCGCCTGGGCATCTCGAACGACGAGGTGGTCGAGGGCATGGCCGCCTCGAACGCGTACACCGCCTCGTCGCTGGACGCCCAGCCCGAGGAGGACGAGACCGAGGGCGCGCTCGCGGACCGCATCGGGTACGAGGATCACGGGATCGAGGGCATCGAGTACATCGAGTCGCTCAAGCCCCTGATCGCCGGGCTGCCCCAGCGCGACCGGAAGATCCTCTCGCTGCGCTTCGTGGCCAACATGACCCAGTCGGAGATCGGCGAGGAGCTCGGCATCTCCCAGATGCACGTGTCCCGTCTGCTGTCCCGCACGCTGGTACGGCTGCGCAAGGGGCTGACGGTGGAGGAGTGACCTCCGCAGGGGCGGCCGTCCCCTCTCCCGCACGGTCACGGGGGGGGGGGGGGGGGGGGGGGTGGGCGGGGGGGGGGGGGGGGGGGGGGGGGGGGGGGGGGGGGGGGGGGGGGGGGGGG